>CAZWZZ010000894.1:0-3072 GCA_964638395.1 uncultured Caldilineaceae bacterium | reverse complement strand
GATATATTTTACGACTTTACCCCAACCGGATGATAAAAAATCGCTCAGGGGAGTATCGACGCATGGGCGCGTCTGTTGTACGATGGTAATGTGGCGTAATTTTGCAGAAATAAAACGAAAAGGAGTATAGCATAAAGTAAAGGGGTAAAATGAATCAAACAGAGCAACAAACGGCTGAAGGAATTCTGTTCACCGATCAGTATCAACTAACGATGGCCCAACTCTACTACCGCATGGGGCTGCACGAAAAACAGGTACAATTTGACCATTTCTTCCGGCACTATCCCGATTACGGCTCCCATCAGGCCGGGTACTGCATCAATGCCGGTCTGGAGTGGCTGGTGGATTGGATGCAGCGTGTTCGTTTCCGCGAGGCGGATATCGAGTATCTCCGTAGCCAGACGGGACGCAGCGGCGAGCCAATTTTTGATGAGGATTTTCTGATGTGGCTCCACAGCACCGGGCCGTCCCCCTTCGCCGGCTTGAATATGCAGGCCATCCCCGAAGGACGGGCGGTCCATCCTAATGTGCCGCTGACCGTCGTCCAGGGGCCGTTGGCCATGGCCCAAATTTTGGAGACGCCGCTGCTCAACCACCTCAATTACCAAACGCTGGTGGCCACCAAAGCGGCCCGCATCCGGCAAAGCGGGCGCGGCCAACTGCTGCTGGAGTTTGGCGCACGGCGTGGCCACGGCAAAGGAGCCAATGCCGGGACGCGAGCCGCTCTCATTGGCGGGGCCGATTTTTCCTCCAATACCGGCATCTCTCACGTCCTGGGCTATCCGCCCAAAGGAACCCACGCCCACAGTATGGTCCAGCTCTTTATGGCTCTGGGGATGGGCGAGTTGGGCGCTTTCCGGGCCTATGCCGATGTCTATCCCGATGATTGTCTGCTGCTGGTGGACACCATCGACACGCTGGAGAGTGGGCTGCCCAACGCCATCAAAGTGTTCGAGGAGCTACAAAGGAAAGGGCATAAGCCGGTTGGAGTCCGTTTGGACTCCGGTGATCTGGCCTATCTCACCGTGCAAGCGGCCAGGATGCTGAACGAAGCCGGTTTTGCAGACTGTATTATCGTCCTATCCAATAATCTGGATGAACGAACTCTGTGGCAGATTTTGTCCCAGATTAGTGACGAAGCGCCTCGCTATGGCCTTGATCCTGACCACCTCATCGGACGACTGGCCTATGGGGTGGGCACCCATCTCATCACCTCCGAAGGGGACCCGGCCCTGGGCGGCGTCTACAAATTAGTGGCCGTCCATGAGGAAGAAGCGTGGCGACCGGCCATCAAGGTTTCGGAGTCGGCCCACAAAACACCCAATCCCGGCCACAAACGGGTCTGGCGGCTCTACGACCGCCGGGAAAAGGCTACAGCAGACCTGCTCAGCCTGGATGATGAGGACCCCCGGCAGATGGAGGAGATCGTCACCCGCCACCCCTCAGAACATACCAAGAAGCAGCGCCTCAGTCAGCGTGATATATCCGACGTTGAGGCGTTACTGGTCGGAATATTGCGCCAGGGCGACGTAGTGTATGATTTTCCTACCATCGAAGAGATACGAGAGCGGCGGGAGAATGATTTAGACCGTCTGGACTCTGGCGTCAAGCGAATTACGAATCCCCATATCTACCACGTCTCCTTGACCCAAAATCTATGGGATCTCAAGCAAGCGTTGATCGATACCTACAAGGAGTGATAACCAGTTGAGCTATAGGTTCTAGTGACAAACTACTCTTTTATCACCCGAAAGTCGCTCAAGGGGGTATGGCCGAGCAGGCAGGAAATCGTTATGATATAAAGATGGAGGCCAATGACGCCTTTTATTGCAGCGCCCATTGCGCCGAGCAGGCCGGAGTGAGCGCCATGCAGGACCGAGTCTAATCATCGGTCAAGGCTGAGGCTGAATTAAGAAAGTGACTAACTAACCAAGCATAAAAAAGGAGCCAACAATGACTGACACCCTGAAAGTTTACGATGAAGCGGAACTCAAAACAAAATTAGCCGACCACCTGCCCGACTGGAAAGTCGAGGATAATCATCTCAAGCGAGAGTACCAGACGGATGGCTGGCAAACCACGTTGATGGTGGTCAATGCCATCGCCTTTTTCGCCGAAGCGGCCGATCATCATCCTGATTTGACCGTCTCCTGGCCCAGCGTGGGGGTCAGCTTACAAACCCACTCGGCGGGCGGTATCACCGATATGGATATCGACCTGGCGAAAAAGATCGAAGCCGCTGTTCTGTGGCGTCCGCCGGCGGACTCGCCATTCGAGGGGGGCACCAGTAAGGCGTGGGTCACGTAAGCACGGCTGAAATGGGCTAATATCCTATTGCCGGTTAGTCAACTTTCGGCTATGATGTTAAGGTCTTAACATTTAGCCACGGGATAGGATTATGACGACCATTATGATCATTTTTGTCATTGCTTTGGGTTTTAGCTTTGCTGGCACGCCCCTGGTCAAGAGGCTGGCGATCAAAATCGGCTTTATCGCTGTGCCCAAAGCGGATCGTGCCCACAAGGAGCCGACCGCCTTGATGGGCGGCGTGGCCATCTACGGCGCGGCGATCATCGCTATTGCCGGTGTGACCGGGGCGGTGGTCTTCACCCTCGGCAACCCTTTCCGGCTGCGGGAGTTGGCGGCCATCCTCGTCGGGGCCTCGTTGATCGCCGGAGTGGGACTGTGGGATGATCGACGCCCCTTACCGGCCTGGGCCAAGTTGGGGCTGCAACTCATTCCGGCGCTCCTTGTTTTCTGGGCCGGAACCCGCGTCCGGCTGCCGCTCTGGCCCGACCCGACACTCAGTTGGCTGCTCAACCTGGTCATCACCGTCGGCTGGATTTTACTCATCACCAACGCCCTCAACTACATGGACAATGCCGACGGCATCGCCATTATGACCAGCGCCACGACCAGCGCCATTTTCATGCTGATCGCTATCCTCAACGATCAACAACTGGTTCCAATCCTGGCCGCCGCCGTTCTGGGGGCCAGCCTCGGCTTTGCCCGCTACAACCTGCCCCTGCCCAAAAGCACCATTTTTATGGGGGACTCCGGCGCGCTCTTTCT
>CAZWZZ010000893.1:1692-3073 GCA_964638395.1 uncultured Caldilineaceae bacterium | reverse complement strand
GCCTATACCGACAGGAACTACTACATTTTCATACATCGGGGCCAGCGATATATTATATAAATCCTCTAAAATTTCACGTGTAGTACCTGCGCTACCCCAAAAAGGGTCATCTGAATAATTTTTGCGTAACCAGGCTGGTTGCTTAATGACAAAAAGTATTGAGTCTAATTCCAGATTTGGAAGCCTAATATATTTCTTTATGAAATTAATTTCTTCTGGGTCGGGAAAAGAAAAATAGGATAGTAAAACTAACTGCTCATGAACAGGCAGTGTAAAAAATAAAGCGTGAGTGATATTATTATTTCTGTGTCGGTATTGATCGTATAAATATTTTTGGTATGGAATGAAATGTTGGGCTAACCGACTTGTTAGATTAGAGCTAGAACTATAAGCAAAAATACGTTGCGGCAGAAATTCTTCTTTACTGGCAAAAAATTCTTTAACAGATACTTCTTTGTCATCAATTTTTATGCTTAATTGTGACCAGCGTTTCTCACTAAAATTTTTCTTTTCAACCGGATAAGCCGGAGTAGGGCGTAAGTTGAAATCTTCACCTAGACTCGCATCTATTTCGATTACACGTTTTCGACACTCGTATTGAAGGCGATATTTAAAAGGTAAAGCCTCTTGAGTTCTCAACTCAAGATTCAAATCACGGAAAATAAGACACAGAGCTTCTACTAAATTAGATTTACCGGTGCCATTTTCACCGATCAGTGTCGTTATTAAGGAGTCAGAAAATTCAATTTCAAAATTTTTTAGATTTCTAAAATTTTCGATCCATAACTTTTTAATCTTCATCTTCCAACCCTAAATAAACCTCGTAGTTCTTGCGTTGTTCAGTAATTCGTCCCGCAGCTAACTCGGTTCCTAAATAAGCGTAAAAAGTCTCAATATCATTTAGGCCCGATAGCCTCCATAATTTTTGGGGCGTGATTGGATGACTAACCGACCCGGTTAGTTGGTGTAAGAGTCTGGTTAAATCGAGGGATTTTTTTACAATTGTTGGACTGTAATGGATAGAAGATTCATTAACCGTTGTGGGTTCTAAATAACTACTATAATCTTCCTCACGCGGATACGGATTGTACCCGGTCAGGTTGTAATCACGCGCTTTGATGACCTGGACCATAGAACGGATGATGGGCCGGGGCGTGTAAAACTCACCGGCGATGCCCCCTTCGGTGCCCAGGCGGGCCAGCAAGTCGTCATAAATTTGGGAAACGACTTGCGTATCGACCTGATCGTGGAAATCGATCTCATCAATCAGGTTGATGACATCTTTCAAGTTGTGGGGCGAGCGCATACGATTGCCGGGAATCTCGCTGAAGATGCTGCTGATGATGTTTTTCTCCGGCGTCCCCCGCAACCGGCGCAGGTG
>CAZWZZ010000893.1:0-1682 GCA_964638395.1 uncultured Caldilineaceae bacterium | reverse complement strand
GCGCAGGTGGGGGAACAGTTGGCTATCCACGAAATCGAGCATTGCTTCGCCGGTCAGCCCTTCAACCAACGCTTCGGCCAGGGCGCGGCCCCGCTGCTCCTCCGCCTGGCGCAGAACATCCAGTTGTTCGCCCATCAGATCCAGCCGTCCCCCAAATTGGCGGTCGATGACGGCCAACACTTGCTGCTGGACAGCCTCCTCATCGTACAAGACCTTGACCCGCCGCCGCAGCGTTTCGATGGTCTCGGTTAAACCTACTTCAGCCGCTTGAAGGTCAGCTTGGGCTTCTTTGAGTACTGTTTGGGCCTCGGCGATAGCCTGCTCCGCCTCGGCCAACTGGGTCGGGGTTGGTTGAAATGAACCAGCCTGTTTATTTTTTGGCGCGTCCGGGTCTCGACCGGCCTCGAGGTCGGCCAGGCGTTGTTTCAAGCGTTCAAACTGTCCTTTAGCCTTGCTGACGGTCTGCCGAGCCGCCGCGACCTTCGCTTCGGCCCGCTTCCGGGCGCTGCCCGTCCAGACACTCCAGCGGTATGGGCCGCTAATCACCCGGACATAATCCCGGTTGAAAAGGAGGGCCTGATTTTCATAATCATTCTCAATGCTTTCAAAAACCTTGAGAAAAAGCAGCCAGGATAACTGCTCCATATATTCCATAATGCCTGTCGTGCCGTCGTCACGGCGCATAATATCACAGGCCCGCCAAATATCATTGGCTAAGGTTTCACGACTCATATAGCCTCACGTTTGATATAAAGATGGAGGAGACAATCGACAATTTGATGACGTTAGTATAGCATATAATCAGGTGAGAGGGAATTGAATCAAGCCGTCTCATTGAGAAGAATGTCAGCCTCCCGTAAGGTTTCGTGGACCTGTTCCATTCTGTAACAGACCAAAGCCTCCAACTGCTCATGTTTCACGGTCGTACCCCGTCCCGTTCAATGTCCAAAATCAGGGGATTAGCCCCCATCGGCCCCTCCGCCAATTGATTCCGGGTAGCGACGATGGTGGAAATGACATAATCCCGTTCAAATCCAACGTCCCAGGCGATTTCATCAATCTGTCGGCGGAGGTCGGGCGTCATCGTTTCGACCTCGATGAAAATATCCAGGTCTGAGTCGGGGGAGGCCTCCCCTCTAGCCCGTGACCCAAATACTCGTAAGTCACGCAGCGGAAGGATGGCTGCCAGACGACGCTTGAATTCGCGGGCTACTTGGCGGTCTGTGTCCGGCAATTTATCCCCCATGCCGCACCACCCCCCACCGCAAGCTCTCGGCGATGGCCTGCACCTGGTCGTGGACGCGCCACAGGACGAGGGGTAGCTCCTCGGAGGCTAACTCGAGGCGTAAGAGGGCGATATGTTTCAACAGTAAGGTATGGGTGGATTGGAGCGGCGTGGCCATCTCGGCACAGAGGTGCCGGTACTGCTCGATGGTTAGTTCGCCGTCGATCATTTGTTGCAGATGCTTAGCCGTTGCGCTCAACACCCGCCCTACTTTGTGGCAGCCCTCGCCGATTTCGAGGAGGAGGTCGCGAGCTTTGCCCTCGAAGGCTTGGGGGTCGATAGCCACCGGTTCGGAGGCGGGGCGGCTCTCCGGTGACCCTTTTTGGCCGAGCATCGTGGCGAAGCCCCCCTCCAACTCGCCGATGGAGGCCATTGCTTTCCGCAAGGCGGCATCAGC
>CAZWZZ010000892.1:0-3074 GCA_964638395.1 uncultured Caldilineaceae bacterium | reverse complement strand
CCCCCACCCCGCCCAGGCCCAAACCGCCCCCGCCACCCTGACCCTGACCAACGACACCGGCCAGCCCATCTGCGCCATCGCCATCTCCCCCGTCGAGGCTGAGGATTGGGGCGACAACTGGCTGAATGAAGCCGAGGGCGAGACTGTGCCCCCCGGCGAGACGGCTACGTTTGAGGTGGAGGCCGGGGCGTATGATTTGGCGGTGGTTGATTGTGAGGGGAAAACTTTGTTGGTACGACAAGCTGTTACCCTCACGGATGAGACAATAGTGGCGGTTACAGAAGACGTCCCTACCGACCCTGTTGAACAATGCGCTTTGGGGATGCAACTGTATCGTGAGGGACGTTGGGAGGAAGCCTCACCGCTGTTGGAAGCCGGGTTTGCTAATCGGGAAGGGGCTGATTTTGTTGAACCTGTTGATGAGGGATGGTGTGCATCAGCGTTAGGTCGAATTCATGTGGAAGAGGGAGAGATAGACAAAGCAATGGCGATATATCAGGTGGCGCTTACCATAGCCAAGAATAATGGTAATAATTTATTAGAAAGCGTCGTGGTTAATAGCATTGGAGATATTCACAACATTCAAAGGCAGTATTATGAAGCAATTACCAGTTATTTGCGGGGGTTGCAAATCGCAAAAGAAATCGGGGATAGAAAGATTGAAGGCACTATACTGAACCAACTCGGAATGATTTATGCTGCCCAAAGCAGATATGCTAAAGCATTGGAAAGTTATGAACAGGCTATACTTGTAACTCGTGAAGTCGGTAACCGACTTACAGAGGGAGCCATCCTGAATAATATTGGAGAAGTTTACTATATTCAAGGGCAACATGCTAAAGCTTTGACAAGCTACGAAGAAGTATTATCTATTGCCCAGGAGATTGATGATAGAGAGTTGGAAGGCGCTGCATTAAATAGCATCAGTGCTGTTTATTTTTCGCAAGGTGAGTATGATGAGGCTTTGTCCAGGCTACAACAGTCATTGACGATTGCTCAAGAATTGGGTGACCTTGTAACCGAAATAACTCTCATCCGTAACATGGGGGATAACTATGCTGCACAGAGACGGTATGATGACGCTTTGAATACTTATCAACAAGCTTTGGATATTGCTCGTGAGGTTGGGGATTTAGGAAGAGAAGGGGCTGCACTAAACAGCATAGGGGAAATATTTGATATTCAAGGACAGAAGATGCAAGCTCTTGACATATACCAGCAAGCCCTAACCATTTTTCGTCAAATCAATGATCGTCTTGGAGAAGGAAATGCACTTCACGATATCGCCAATATTTATGCTTTGCAAGGACGCTATGCCGAGGCATTAGAGGTGTATCAACAAGCCTTAAATATTCGCCGCGAGGTTGGTGATCGGCCAGGTGAGGGGGTCACGCTTAACGCCATAGGTGGAGTTTATGGCGTTTTAGGACGTTATGTTGAGGCATTAAAGATATATCAACAAGCTTTGAAGATTCGTCGTGAAATTGACCACCGGTTAGGTGAAGGAGTTACTCTCAGCAATATGGGGGTAATCTACGCTCATCAAGGAGAGCATATTGAGTCTCTCAAGAGTCACCAACAGGCTTTAGACATTGCAAGAGAGATTGGAGATGAGTTAGGTGAAGTCTATGCTCTGGGTAATATGGGAGACATTTATACCAGTCAGGAACGTTATGCCGAAGCTCTGGATGCGTATCAACAAGCCTTGACTATTTCTCGTGAGATTGGCGACTCGAAGAGTGAGAGCGACATATTGGATAGTATTGGTGAGTTTCAACTGAGACAAGGAAATATAGAGGCTTTAGACAATCTACAACGAGCCTTGTCCCTTCGTCGGGAGATAGGTGACCGAATCGGTGAAAGTAAAACTTTGAGTAGGATTGGGAATTTTTACTACAATCAAGGGGATTATGTTGAAACCTTAGAAAATTTGCAGCAAGCCCTCGAAATCCTCGACCAAATCCGTGCCACCGCCGGCAGCGACGAAGCCCGCACCGCTTTTATCGCCCAATACGCCGATACCTACAACGCTACCGTCGCCCTCCATTACAACCTCAACCAACCTGAAGACGCCTTCCACATCGCCGAGCGGGGGCGGGCGCGGACGTTTTTGGATGGGCTGGCTACGGGGCAGGTGCAGCTTGAGGATAACGCGGCGGCGGAGTTGCTGGCCCAGGAGCAGGAACTGTACGTCCGGCGGCAGGCGGTGCAGGACAGCCTGGCCCAGGCGCGGGCGCAGGAGCCGCTCGATGAGGAATGGCTGGCCGATCTGGAGACGGAGTTGGCCGAGATCGAGGCCGCCTACGCCGAGGTGCAGGCCGACATCCGGGCGCGGGGGGATCAACTGGCCGATCTGGTTCCGGGCCGCAACGACAACGTCCTGACCGTGGAGCAGGTGCAGGGCTACCTCGACGCCGAGACGACGCTGGTGTCCTACTACGTCCTCGACGACGCCACCCTCGTCTTCCTCCTGACCGCCGACAGCTTTGAGGTGGTCGAGTTGGAGCTGACCCGCGAGCAGGCCGCCAACCAGGTGCAGCGGTTGCGGGATGCCTTCGCCTCGCGCCAGGCGGACATCAGCCAGGACGTGGGTCAGGAATTGTACGACCTGCTGGTGGCCCCCCTGGCCGACAAGCTGACCACGCCCCGGCTGGCCATTGTGCCCCACGGCCCGCTCCATTACCTGCCCTTCGCCGCCCTGGCCGACGAGTCGGGCCGCTATCTGCTCGAAACGCACAGCCTGGTCACCCTGCCCAGCGCCAGTTCGCTCAAATTCCTGGCGACCAACGCTGAGGCCGGGGCAGACGAACCGCTCATCCTAGGCAACCCCACCCTGCCGGAGGCGGTCGAACTGCGCTCCCTGAAAGCGGCGGCGCAGGAGGCGGAGGCCATCGCTGCGCTGTACGGCACCGACCCCCTGCTCGGCCCGGCGGCCACGGAGAGCGCGGTGCGGAATCAGGCGGCCGGGGCTGGCATCCTCCACCTGGCCGCTCACGGCGAATACAACACGGCCAACCCACTCTACTCCACCCTCTACCTGGCCGCCGATGACAGCCACGACGGTCGCCTGGAAA
>CAZWZZ010000891.1:0-3078 GCA_964638395.1 uncultured Caldilineaceae bacterium | reverse complement strand
TATGGCCGAGGTGCGCCGGGAAACCGGCCTGCACATCGTCACCGAAGTCATGGCCCCGGAACAGGTCGAGTTGGTAGCCAAATATGCCGACGTGCTACAAATCGGCACCCGCAATATGCAAAACTACGCCCTGCTCAACGCCGTGGGCAAGACGAACATGCCGGTTTTACTAAAACGTGGTATGATGAGTACCATTGAGGAGTTATTGATGAGTGCCGAATATATTATGTCTAACGGCAATCACAAAGTCATTCTCTGCGAGCGAGGTATCCGCACCTTTGAAAAGTACACCCGCAATACCCTCGACATCAACGCCGTGCCGGTCTTGAAAGAGTTGACCCATTTGCCCGTTGTGGTTGATCCCAGCCACGCCACCGGCAAGTGGACGCTGGTCAAGGCCGCCAGTAAAGCGGCCGTCGCCGCCGGGTGTGATGGCTTGATTATCGAAGTCCATCCCAACCCCGCCGCAGCCGCCAGCGACGGCGAACAGTCGCTCAAACTCCATCGTTACGCTGAGTTGATGCAGGAAACACGGAAAGTGGCCGCTGCCGTTGGTCGCACAATTTAATGGAAGGATGGATGGATGGAAGGAAGGATGGAAGGTTGGAAGGATGGAAGGTTGGATGGAAGGTTGGATGGAAGAGTCAAGGAATCGCAACATTTACCAACCTTCCAAATCTTCCAAACATCCACCCTTCCACCCCTGATGGAGGTGCATTTTCGAGCCTGAATTTATCTTAACCGATGCTCGTATTGCTATCGTTGGTTTGGGCTTGATGGGCGGATCGTTGGCCCTGGCCCTCAAAGAAGGCCGCCTGTGTCGGGAGGTGGTGGCTCTGGTTCGGCGTGACGAGGCCGCCCGCGAAGCGGAGACTCTCGGCGTCGTGGATAGAGCGACCACCGACCCGGCCACGGCTTTGGCCGATGCCGATATGGTCATCTTCACCACGCCGGTGCGGGTCATCATTCGCCAACTGCCGGAATTTGCGCCCTTTTACAAAGCCGGGGCGATCATCACCGATATGGGCAGCACCAAGCAACAAATCATCGACGCGATGGCTGCTTTGCCGGCACAGGTCTATCCGCTTGGCTCCCATCCGATGTGTGGCAAAGAGCAGGCCGGTCTGGCCGTCGCCGAGGCCACGCTCTACGAGGGCGCGCCGTGGATTTTGACACCGTTGCCCCGCACGCCCGAATGGGCTATCCGAGCCGTCCATACCCTGGCCGTCACCGTCGGCTCGAAGCCGCGCCGACTGGCTGCTGACCGGCACGATAAATTAGTTGCCGCCATCAGCCATCTACCCTATACTCTGGCCACGTCGCTGATCCTGGCCGCCCAAGAGGTGGCCGCCGCCGATCCGGCGGTCTGGGAAGTGGCCGCCTCCGGCTTCCGCGACACCTCCCGCGTCGCCGCCTCGGAGGTAACGATGATGTTGGATATTTTGTTGACCAATCCCCAGGCCGTGGGTCAGATGATCGACCTGGCCCGGCAACAGCTTGACCGGCTGGCCGGGGCGCTTGCAGCGCGGGATGAGGCCACGCTGCGCCGGTTGATGGAACAGGCGGCCACTCAAAGACGGGATTTGTATCAGCAGGAGTGAAAATAGTTGCCAGCAACCGGCTGTTAGTAATTGGTAATTAGTTAACAGTTTCTTGCCGATTACTGATGACTGGACAGTGATTACCTTTTTAAGGAAGACGTTATGGTTGAGATAGCGCAGACAACGGACACGAGGGAGCAGTTGATAACCGGTGAGGAATTGGCCGAGATGGGCGATATTGGCCGCTGTGAACTTATCGAGGGAGAATTGATTATGCGTAGCCCGACCGGCTGGCGACATGGCAGATATGAAGCCAGATTTGGCTATATTCTGCAAAATTTTATCGAGGAAAATCCACTTGGCGAGATTTTTGTAGGCGAAGTGGGTATCTACACCCGACGTGATCCCGATACGATTCGTGGAGCCGATGTTCTGTTCATTTCCCACAAACGGCTGGCCCAAACCCAAGCCAAAAGTTTCTTGGACGTTGCTCCGGAACTCATCGTCGAAGTGATGTCGCCAAGTGATCGCTGGAGCGAGGTTAAACAGAAGCTCCGGGAATATTTCGATATTGGCGTTATCGTCGTCTGGGTGGCCGATCCAGCCGACAAGACGATCTCGGTCTATCGCTCGTTGACCAAGGTTCAGATATTAAATGAAACCGACGACATCAGCGGTGGTGAGGTTTTGCCAAAGTTCAAGGTCAGGGTAGCTGATTTTTTCGCCGACTGACCAAAACAAACAAAACGAAAAAACAAACTTCACAATTCATTATTCACAATTCACTATTATCGCAGGATGATCTCATTGCAACTCATCGTCCAACCCGCTAAAAACTTGAAAGGCCGGATCACCCTCCCCGGCGACAAATCTATCTCCCACCGGACGTTGATGCTAGGGGCGATGGCCGAGGGAACAACGGTCGCCCGTAACTGGCTCAACGCCGGGGTCACGGAGCAGATGGTGGGATGTATCCGCGCTCTGGGCATCGACGTCGCCGTTGAGCCGACCGGCCCGGGTCGGGCCACGCTGACCGTCCACGGCCGGGGGTTGTCCGGTTTCACCCCACCAACGGAGCCGCTATTTTGTGGCGGTTCGGCCACGACGATGCGGCTGTTGATGGGCCTGCTGGCTACCCAGCCCTTCACCGCCGTCCTGGATGGGCACGAAGGGCTGCGTCGCCGCCCGATGGGGCGGGTGGCCGACCCGCTGCGGCTGATGGGGGCGATGGTCGAAACCAACGAGGGGCGAGCGCCGCTACGGATGACCGGCGGGCGGCTGGCGGCCATCGACTACGAAATGCCGGTGGCCAGCGCCCAGTTGCAAACGGCATTGCTCCTGGCGGCGATGGGGGCGCAGGGGCGGATGCGTCTGCACCAGCCCGGCCCGGCCCGGGATCATACGCTGCGGATGTTGCGGGGGCAGGCGGCCCGGATCGAAACGGACACCGAGGCGGATGGTGAGGTGATTACCTTCACCCCTGATGGGTTTCGGTTGCAGCCGCTCGATTTCACCGTCCCCGGCGATATGTCCTCCG
>CAZWZZ010000890.1:0-3084 GCA_964638395.1 uncultured Caldilineaceae bacterium | reverse complement strand
TACGGCTACCGCCTACTCAGGATGCGTTTGTCGCTCAACTGCGTAACTCCTAAGTAAAGTTCTCGTTAACGGCCCTGCCAGGTTTCCATCACTAATCTTACGCTACTCCAAAATTTATCCGCAGCAATTCTCATTTTGGAGCCAGACCCTAAAGGTTTCGTCCCTAAAGGTTACTTGAAAGCAGCTTCGTCTCCGTGAATCGACCACGTTTGGCCCGATCTATGGAAACCTTTAGGGTCTTGTTCGCTATATTTAGAACTGCTGATTTATCCGCTTCAAACTTGACTAAAATGTAACCCGGTGTAATATCTTTTAGTTATTCACACTTTAACTTAATGAAGGACACGATTTTTATGGGCACCGATCAAATCCATATTCGAGATTTGCTGCTGCGGACGATCATTGGCATCAGGGACGAGGAGCGGATCAAAAAGCAGGATGTGGTGATTAACATCACCCTCCACACCGACCACACGGCGGCGGACTCGGACAGCATCGAGGACACGGTTGACTACAGCGCCCTGACCAAACAGGTGATTACGCTGGTGGAGCGGTCACAGTTTTTTCTGGTTGAAAAAATGGCCCTGGAGATTAGCAAAATCTGCCTGACCGATGGACGGGTCGAGCGGGCCGTGGTGCAGGTCGAAAAGCCGGGGGCGGTTCGGTTTAGCCGTTCTGTGGGGGTGACCGTAGACCGGTCGAGGTAGAGGGGCTGTTTTAATTCTGGTTTAATTTATGTGTAAAATAATGTAATTCTTACAAAATCTATCCTGTTTGATTGAGGAAAAAAATGGAACGAGAATTTTTACAAGAAAAATTTCAACTCAGCCGGAATGGGCACGACGACGACACTGCCGGCCGGCGGGAGGTGATCGAAACTGCTATGCAGACAATCCTGACCAGCATCGGCGAAGACCCGACCCGTGAAGGCTTGCAGCGCACCCCGGCTCGAGTAGCCCGTATGTATGAGGAGTTGACCGAGGGCTACCACACCGACCCGATCAAACTGGTCAATGACGCCATCTTCGATGTCGATTACAGCGAGATGGTAATCGTCAAAGATATTGATTTCTACAGCCTGTGCGAACATCACACCCTGCCCTTTTTTGGCAAAGCCCACGTCGCTTATATCCCCGATGGCAAGGTCATCGGCCTCAGCAAAATCCCCCGCATCGTGGATATGTTCGCCCGCCGCTTGCAGGTGCAGGAGCGCATGACCCAACAGATCGGTGACTTCCTTAACGATGTTTTACATCCCTATGGTGTGGCCGTCGTTGTGGAGGGAACCCACATGTGCAGTATGATGCGCGGCGTCAAAAAAGCGAACGCCAGCATGATTACCAGCGCCTTGATCGGCACCTTCAAGGCTGACCAAAAATCTCGAGCCGAGTTTATGGAACACATCGGTCGCCGCCGTTTTGATGATTAGCCGTAACCCGCCGCGTCCTGAGTAGCGCAGCGTATCGTAAGATCGCCGCGTCCTGAGTAGCGCAGCGTATCGTAAGATCGCCGCGTCCTGAGTAGCGCAGCGTATCGAAGGGCGCGGCAGGGTCGGTCTCTCTACTGATTAGGGCTGCTCAACCAACCCCCGCAATTCAGCCAGATGCCGCTCGGCCACTTCGACCCCGGCCCGGAGCGGCCCTTCGATGTCCTTGAAATCCAGCGAGCCGTAATTTTCCACCGCCGGGCGCAGCAGAACGTCCGGCGGTGATGTTTTGAGCCGTTCTTCGTGCAAATGCCAGGTAATGACCCGCACGGAGCGCCACATCGAGGCGGCGATGGTCGGGATGCGATTGGGGCCGTTGCCGGAGGTGCTAAAAATGTTGGTCGGTAAATCGAACCCCATAATAGCTGTCAGCGGGTCGGTCCAGGGATTGTCTTTTTCTAAGGCCGGATAGACATCGACGGCGATGACCTTATCCGCACCGTGGTCAAAGGCGGCGTGCGTCGCCAGACTGTCGATAACGCCGCCGTCGGCCAGCTCCATCTCCCCATATTTGACCGGCGGAAAGGCCCCCGGCACGGCGCTGCTGGCCAGGGCCGCCGTCATCAGCGCCCCCTCCCCCAACACCACCTCCCGCCCGTGGAGCATATCCACAGCCATCAAATAAACCGGCAATGACAAATCGGCAAAGGTTTTGTCGCCAAAAAGCTCGGCCAACTGTTTTTTGACCCGCCGCTGTCGGGCCCGGGGACTCATCAGCTTCATGCTGAGCGAGTTGCCTTGCAAGCCCTGAATTTGCTGCACGATGTCTGTTCCGCTGTAGCCCAGACCGTGCAGAATAGCGATAATGCCCCCCATACTGGTCCCGACCAGTAAATCGACGGGAATGTTTTCCCGTTGTAAAATCTGCAAAACCCCGACGTGGGCCAATCCTCGACTCCCCCCTCCCCCCAAGACTAACCCGATTTTTGGGCATGTCATATCGTTCTACTCCTATTACGTTCGCATCTCCTCGACGAGGACATGGCGCAAGACATTGCCGATGAAAGATTTGGGCAGCGTCTCCCGAAATTCGATCTCAGCCGGAACCTCATACGGCTCCAGGCGGCGACGGCACAAGGCCAACAACTCCTCGGCCGATAGCTCCGTACCGGGCCGGGGTACAACGAAGGCTTTAATGGTTACGCCATCCGTTGATCCGGCGGTGGCCGCCGGCGGCCTCCCGACGACGGCTACCTCTAGCACTTTGTTATTTTCGTAGATCACCTCTTCCACATCGCGGGGATAGACCTGGTGAGTACCGACCTTAATCACGTCCCGTTTGCGGTTGATGATCTTGAAATAGCCATCCCCATCCATGACCGCCACATCGCCGGTGTAGAGCCAGCCGTCCTGCAAGGTGGTGTCGCTGCCCGACTGGTCGTCCCAGTAGCCGGTCATAACCTGTGGCCCCTTGACCACCAATTCCCCAATCCGGCCCGGCGGCAGCGTCTCGTCCGTCTCCAAATCGACGATGCGAGCCTCGGTGTTGGGAATGGGGACGCCGATGGAGCCGACTTTCCGCAGGCCGTGGAGCGGGTTGGCGTGGGTGACGGGCGCGGCCTCGGTCAAGCCATACCCCTCGACCAGACGACCCCGCG
>CAZWZZ010000889.1:0-3094 GCA_964638395.1 uncultured Caldilineaceae bacterium | reverse complement strand
ACAAAAACAAAAAACGCACCACAGCAGGTTGTCCCGCTATGGCGCGTTGAATATTTTCTCGGCAGGTTTTCGTTTAAGCCGTCCGCATCTGGCGTAAGGCGAAGAGTAGGCTGAGCGCCCCAACAAAAGCCGTAATCAACGACCCAATGTAGACCGCTTCGTTATTAGAAATAACTGCTAATGATCTCCAACACCTGCTGGATGTTAGCCGGGTCACCGGATTGGACGCGGGTGGCGCTGGCCCGGGCGATGCTGTTCAGGGCGTTGATGTCGGCATCGCCGCCGTAGGCCACGGGAATGACCACCACCGGATTACGATCTCCCCGGCTGACGCTGATCTCCTCCAAGACCGCTTGCAGCGCCAATTGGCTGCTGGTATCCTGGCCATCGCTCAAGACCACAATCGATTGGATACGGTCATCGGCATCCCCTCGATTCTCGGCCAAAATCCCGATTGACTCGTGAATGGCATCATACAGCGAGGTATCGCCGCCGACCTCCAGGCTACTGATCTGATCCAGAATTTGGCCCCGGCTCCCCTCGGCGGAGGCGGGCGGCACGCGCAGGCTGACCTGGCTATCAAAAGTGACCAGACCGACCCGGTTCTGGGGCGGCATATTTTCGATAAAGATGGTGGCCGCTTCCCTGGCCTGCTCGATCTTGTCCCCGGCCATCGAGCCGGAGGTGTCGATGATCATCAACACATCGGCCTGTTTCTTGACGAATTGCCAACTGGCCTGTACGGCTGCGATTACTTCGGGATCGGGCACTTCAAGGATGGTGGCCGGTTGGTTTGGATCAACGCCCAGCTCCGGGGCGATAGGGTAGCCGATGGTTACATTGGGATTGACCGGGCGGAAGCCATTCTCCATCACCTTCTCCTGGATCGGCTCGCTACGAATGAACTCGGTGAAGACTTTGGCCGCCTCCCGATGCTCATCCGTCACCCAATCGGTTTGGGGAATAGCGAACGGATGTTCGTGCCAGAACGTGCCCTCTTTGGGGTAGAGGGCCACCAGCGTCTCCGGGGGCTTGAACTCCGTCTTGCCCTGGTTGATAAAGATCAAATCATTTTCTTCGAGGGCCACAAAATCGAGATAGTTTGGCCCTTGAGCAATGTACTCCTTGAACTCGGTCGTCCGAGAAGAGTAGTGGCGAATCAACTCCTCGATGTCCCGCACACCCTCCTGAACCGTTTCATCGTTGACGTGTTCCATCGTCAGGCGACGAAAGTTGGGATCATCGCTGTTGGCCCGGGCGCTGGCGTAAAATTCGGCAATCAGCGTCGAGAGAGCCGTAGAACTAACGAAAGGATCGGTATGACCATAATAAACGGTGGTGCGGTCGCCGGGGATGTTATAATCAGCCCAGCCGTTGGGTGAGTTGAGGACATTGAGCAACTCCTCCCAGCCCACCTCGGTGGTTCCTTCCTTCTCCTGAATGGCCTCCAGACGACTCTCCCAGATGGCCATCACCACCGGGGCCAGGGCCGTTGGCGGGCTATCCGACAGATCGAACACCTGCCGCCCCGTCTGGAAATTGACCAGGGCCAACCAATGGCTGACCGAGGGGGAGAAGATGGTCGGACGCTCTACGTTGGCATTGTTCGGAGCAATGATGGCGTTGATGATGCCCTGAGCCACCGTACCCGATGACCCCGGCCCGCCGCTGACGAAGATAGGCCGTTCGCCACCGGCCAAATCCTCGCCGGTCAGTGGGTTCTTACCGTCGATGTAGGCCCGGTTGAACTGGTCGATGGCATCGACCATATACAACTCCTCCTCCGGGGCATAAATGATCGAAATCTCAACAGCGTTGCTCGGCGGCTGCAAGCCGCTGCTCGTGTCCGCCTCTGAGCCGCCGCCATCGCCCCCAAACCCGCAGGCAATAGCGAACAGCAGCGGCATAAGAATTAGCAACAATTTTTTAGGCATAAAAGTTTCTCCTTTTTAGTTATGAGTTACGTAACGCCTGGAATTATTGATCGAAATTACGCAGTTGGCGCAAAATACAAAACACCCCTCATTTGTCTACTGTTTGCAAACGACGACTGACAAATGACAAATGATAAATGACCATTCAGCGCAGCGCCCGCGTAACCCAATCGAGCAGCCGCTGCGTGCCCACCCCATCAACCTGAACACGCCCCGTGGCCAGGCCGGCCGGTTCCAAGCCACTCGCGGCCAAAGCATTTTGCTGCGGATCGCTCAACAGAAAATCTCGGAAAGCGGCAGCGGCCTCTTGCGCTTCGGACGTAGCCCCGGCCCAGATGACAAAAGGATAATCCAGGGCCACGTTTGGCTCGACCGGCAGCAGGGTGAAATCGGCCTGCTGATCGAGACCCGCCGTGCGCCAGGAGGCCGTTGTCAACAGCCCCACATCGCCCAGGGTCCGCCCCTGCACCGAGGCCAGGCTCTGGGCCGGGGTCGGTGGCATTTGGGCCTTTCGCTCGCCGAGGGTGTCGATCAACCAATCGTTAGCCTGGCTAACCTCGCTACCTGAAATGGAGGTCGTGTCCAGATGGGCAGCGGTGGCGGAGGCCAGGGCGGCCAATCCCTCCGCCGAATTTTGGGGCGCGGCGATTACCACCTTGAGCGTGTCAGCCGGGTTGGTCGCTTTGGCGTTGAGGCTCTGCCAGGAGAGGGGACCATAACTTTCTTCAAACTGATCCAGTTTGTCCCTGTAAGCGCCCCAGGCCAGATTCGTGCTGGCGACGGAGCGGACATCGGCCGTCTCTATACCCTGCTCCCGGCCCAGATCGACCACAAACTCGGCTTCGGCCAGCCAGGCCGCTACCGGCGTACCGTCGGGGTTGTCCCCTCGAAAACGGTCGACCGGAACCAGCTCGCTGGCTGTCACAATCTCCACGCGGGCCGCGTCACTACGGCTGTTGAAATCCTGCGCGGCCTGATCGACCCAGGCTTTGGCCGACGGGGCGACCACAATCTGCACGCTCGTCGGTTGGGGACCAATGGTTGGGATGAAAAACACAGCCAACACCATCGCCCCAACTACCAGGATGGCCAGGCCGATGATTGCAAAAAAGAGAACTTTGTTTTGGCGCATCGTCAAGCTCGATTAAAAAATTTATACA
>CAZWZZ010000888.1:0-3095 GCA_964638395.1 uncultured Caldilineaceae bacterium | reverse complement strand
GGATATTCATCGCGCTGTTGCCTCCGTGTGCTGCCAACAAAAATTGTGTTGATTTATCAAGTCAATATATGGCTTAAAAAAATCTTAGTTACCCCAATTATCAAACGTGGCTAGAGTATATCAGGTTTGTGTTGACTTGTCAAGTCAAATTTTGTTTTGTTTTCTTACCCTGTTTCAATCGCCGCCGGTAGCCACAAAAACCGGCGTAACAGTCACGCCGGTGTCTGCATCCTCGTACTGGACTTCATACTTGGTCCGGTTGGTCTCATCCACATACTCTACAAAAAAGATCAGCCACATCTGTTCAAGCCCCAACTGCTGGCCATACTTGGCCGCCTGCCGCAAGGCTTTTTTGTAATCGTGCTGCTGGGTATAACTTTTGACTTCGAGGCCATAGAGACGCCCGGCATAGCTGATGAATAGATCAACCTTGCCGTTCCCGGTCGGAAATTCGGGATAGACCTGCCCCCCGTAGCTTTCCAGGAACTTATGCAAATACATATACAAGTTGAAATGGTAGACAGCCTCATAGATACGCAGATCTGTTGTCCGGCGGGGCGCTGATTTGAAGAGCCAATCCCGGTTCTGTTGCAGATACTGTTCATACCGGCGCAGTAGGTTTTTGATATGCAGTTCGGTGTCATTGATGATGGAGTCGAGGTTTTCAAAGGGAGCGTACAGTTGGGCCATATCCCGGAAAAGATCGTTAGAGAAGTAGTTGAACAACCTTTTTTGGACGAAGGGGGAGGAAAATTTGGCGTAGTAAGCAGTGCGCCCCACCTGTTCCTGGTCGATGACTCCGTTAAGATAGAGATAATTTAGGTGTTCATCATCATATTTGAAGGGGATCTTGTAGTCTGTTTTGAACATGGTTAGTACTGTTTGTTTGTAGGGGTCCTGCTTGGCTTTGCTGATGATGTTGAGGATGGTGTTATTTGGCAACACATCCAGAGCCGCGGCATATACGGCTTCAAAATCAGCCATTGTCAGAGGACGCTCCGGCTCTTGGTTGTAGGTCTCGGTCAACAACTCCCCCAGCCAACAAGTCAGGCCGGGGTGTCCCTGCGTTTCGTAGAAAAGCCGCTCAATCACGCCTGGTTCAATCACTTGCCCGCTCTCCTGTTCATACCATTTGAACATCCCCGCCACTTCATCAGCGGTCAAATTGGGGATATGCAGGCTGCGCTGGACGTTGAACGGGGAGCCGGTCACGTTTTCGATGCCCAACACGCTGCGTACTCCGATCAGGGCCAGACCGTGGAGTAGATAGCTTTTTTCACCGCTTATTTTGTCCGCCTCATTCAGCCGTTCGGTGTAGATACTTCTAAATTCATTGGCAAATTGATTGATAAATTCCTGGTCAAGCGCATCAAATTCATCCAAGATTAAGATGACGGGTTTGGGGAAGTATTTGTCGGTAAACAAAGTCCGCAATTGTTTCCAGGCAGTGATATAGGGGAAATCTTGATTGAAGCGCAGCCTTAAATTATCGACCAAAACTTCTAAAACCCCGGCCATCGTTTTTTCTGTTTTGGCCGATTGTAGGGTAGTAATCACGACTTCAAAATCACCTTGCGTTTTGATTTTTCTCACCACTTGTTGCATCAACCAGGTTTTACCGGTTTGGCGAGGTGCCCAAACGGTGATGTAATGCCCACCTCGGTCAGTATCTTCGCCAACGAGTTGGGTGTAGGCATGCTCGATCAAGGCCGTTCGCGGGGCATAGTAATGGAGGTTGGTATTGATGGGTCCGTAGGATGAAAATTTACGCATGGGGCCGCTCCTTAGTCGCAGTCCAGTTGGCGCAGTTTCAAAAACTGTGCCAATCTAGCGGTCATTGTAAATCAGGCCCGCCTGACTGTCAATCACAAATCAGAGCGATTGGCGATTGTAGCCCGGAAACGCCAGTCACGGATTGGCTTTAAGCCGACCATCGTTTAATGCAGAGCCACCCGGCCTCGCTGTTACCGCGCCCCCATTACTCCCGCAGCCGAGGATCAAACGCATCCCGCAGGCCGTCGCCGAGGAAGTTGAAAGCCAGGACGGTCAGGGTCAGGGCGACGGCGGGGGGGAGGAGGGCGAAGGGGTGGGAGCGGAGACCCTGGTAGGCTTCGTTAATCATAATGCCCCAACTGGGGGTGGGGGCGTTGACGCCGATGCCGATGAAGCTGAGGAAGGCTTCGGTCAGGATGTAGCTGGGAATCTGGAGGGTTTCCTGGACAATGCAGGGACCGAGGATGTTGGGCAAAATCTGCTTGAAGATGATGCCACGCGGTTTGACGCCGATAGCTTTGGCCGCCTCGACATACTCCTTGCGCCGGACGGAGAGGGTCTGGCCGCGAGCAATCCGGGCCATACTGAGCCAACTGAGGGCACCGAGGACGATAAAGACGAAAAACATGCCGCCCATGGCCTGGTCGATGCCGATGACAAAATCGACGATCCCCCCCTCTTCGGCCCCCTGCCGGTTCAGCGATTTGAAGAAAACCTGGGCCAGAATAACAATGATAATCAGGGGCAGGCCGTACAGAAAATCGACGATGCGCATCATAATATCATCGACCCGCCCGCCGACATAGCCGGCAATGATGCCGTAGATGACGCCGACCGTCAGGCTGACCGCGGCGGCCACCAGGGCCACGGAGATCGAAACCCGCGTCCCGTATAGCGTCCGAGTCCACAAATCGCGGCCCAGATTATCGGCCCCCAGCCAATAGACAAACCCTTCCAGGTTGGGATTCTCCGACACTTCGCCGGGACGGGCATTGTTGTCTTGCAGTGTTTGTTTGGCATAGGCCGGCTGGCCGGTGCGATCCAGCTCTGCCTGGTAGCCTTGCAGGTAGTAAGCATTGAGGAAGTCGCTGAAGATGGCTGAGAGGATCAACAGAATGATAAAAATCAGGCTGCCGAGGGCGACCTTATTTTTGAACAACTGGTTTGCGGCATCCCCCAGCGGGGTGCGTTCACGACGTTTGGGGGCAGCGACATTTTGGGTAGAGGCTTGGTCGGCAACGGCCATGAATTTCTCCTTGATAGAACTTTAATCAAAACGAATACGCGGGTCGAGCCAGGCATACAACACATCAACCAGCAGG
>CAZWZZ010000887.1:0-3095 GCA_964638395.1 uncultured Caldilineaceae bacterium | reverse complement strand
GATTTGACCCGGCTCAACGAGGCGGCTGATGGTCTCAAGGCGGAGTTGGCCCAGTTGCAGCGGCAGGAGGACTCGCTCAAGGCCCGGCAGGATGTGTTGGACAAACTGCGGACCGATATGGCCGGGTACTATGAGGGGGTCAAGGCGGTGTTGCAGCCCCAGGCGAAGCTGTCCGGCATCATCGGCACGGTTAGCCAGATTATGCAGGTTCCGCCCGATTTGGAGGTGGCTATCGAGACGACGCTGGGCGGGCGTTTGCAGGATGTGGTGGTCGAGTCCTTTGCCGACGCCGAGGCCGCGGTCGGCTATCTGAAAAAGACGGGCCGGGGGCGGGCCACCTTTTTGCCGCTCGACACCATTCGGGTCGGTCGTCCGGCGGATGTGCCCCACACACCCGGCGTTGTCGGTCTGGGGTCCGATTTGGTCCGGGCCGAGGCGCGGCTGCAACCCATCATCGAGTCGATCCTCAACCGGACGATTATCGCCGATGACCTGCCGGCGGCCCGGCACGCCTTCGCCGAGATGCAGGGCGGTTTTCAGATTGTGACCCGCGAAGGGGAGTTGATGCGCTCCGGCGGTTCAGTGACCGGCGGGCGGGACGGCAAAAAGCGGGGACGGCAGGGCACGTTTCTAGCCCGCGAGCGGGAGTGGCGGGAGTTGCCCCGCCAATTGAAGAAGATTGAGCAGGCCCAGCAACAATTCATCGCCCAGCTTGACGAAAACCGGCAGGCGGCCCAGGCTATCGAGACCCGGCTGAAAGATTTGGGGGCGGCGCAGCGGCAGGCCGAGCAGCGCCGGGCTGAGGTGCAAGGCGTGGCCGACCGCGTCAACCGCGCCCTGACCCAACTGACCGACAACATCGGCTGGCAGCAGGAGCTGCAACGCAAGGCCCAGAGTGAGTTGGCCCATCTGGAGCAGCGGCAGCAGGAGATTAAGGCTGAAATCGCCGAGTTGGAGCAGGCGCAGGCCGAGGCCGAGGAGATGGCCCATTACCTGGCCGCCGAGGTCAGCGCCCATTCGGCGGAGAGGTTGCTGGCCGACTTGAGCCAGGCCAAGAGCCAGGTGACGCTCATCCAGGGGCGGCAGAAGAACCAGCAGTCGAACCTGGCCAATCATCAGGCCACCCGCCAGCAGGCGGCTAACCAGATTGAAAGCAAAAGCAAGCGGGCCGAAACGTTGGCCGTCGAGCGGGCCGATCTGCTCAAGCAGCAGACGGAACTACGGACGCAGCGGGATGAGTTCAACCGCAAATTGGAGAAGTTTACGGCGGATATCGGCCAGACGGAACAGCGGCTGCGTGACCTGGAAACCCGGCAAGCGGAGCTAGAGGAGACCGAACACGGAACCCGCCAACATCTGCACCGCCTGGAGAATGAACACAACCGCATTTCGCTCCAGACGGCCCGGCGACAGGATGATTTGGAACATTTGCAGCAGCAGATTGAGAATGATCTGGGGTTGGTCAATTTTGAATTGGCCGATGACCAGGTCGGCCAGCCGGTGCTGCCGCTTGAGTCGCTCGTTTCTGATTTGCCGGTGGTGGAGGAGTTGCCGCAGGGCGTCGAGGAGGATGTCAAGCGGCTCAAGATTCAGGTCAAGCGGCTGGGCAACATCAACCCCGAAGCCCCCCGCGAGTATGGCGAATTGAAGGAGCGGTATGATTTCCTGACCGGTCAGATGAATGATTTGGAGGCCGCCGCGTCCGACCTGAAAGAAATCATCGCCAGGCTGGATGAAACAATGGAGGAGTCTTTCACCCAGACCTTCCAGCAGGTGGCCGTAGAGTTCCAGCGGTATTTCAAGGCGCTCTTCGGCGGCGGTGAGGCCAAACTCATCCTGACCGAGCCGGAGGACCTGATCGAGTCGGGCGTGGACATCGTCGCTCGACCGCCGGGCAAACGGCTGCAAAGTCTGGCCCTGCTCTCCGGCGGCGAACGCTCGCTGACGGCCCAGGCGTTGATCTTCGCCCTGCTAAAAATCAGCCCCACGCCCTTCGTCATCTTCGATGAGGTGGATGCGATGTTGGACGAAGCCAACGTCGGTCGCTTCCGGGAAGCGTTAGCC
Organism: uncultured Caldilineaceae bacterium; assembly: GCA_964638395.1. Taxonomy (GTDB): domain Bacteria; phylum Chloroflexota; class Anaerolineae; order 4572-78; family J111; genus CAZWZZ01. Next base: position 1,031 of record CAZWZZ010000887.1, on the reverse strand, counting down.
GCCCTAGCCCACGAAATTCAATTTATCATCATCACCCACAACCGCAAGACCATCGAGGCCGCCCAGACGATTTACGGCATCTCGATGAGCGAGGACTCCGTATCCCAGGCCTACTCGCTGAAAATGGAGGATTGGGTTGAGAATGGGAATGGTAAAAATGGAAAAAACGGGACCAATGGAAAGAATGGGCGGGTCAACGGCCACGTGAACGGGGTGAAGCAGGCGGCTTAGGCTGGTTGCCGAAATTGGGAACCGTGTCATTTCGATGAACGAAGCGAAGAAAACATCCGCCATATTGACAATTGCTAGACTCCTGTATAGCAACTTGATATTACAGACAATGTCAAATATAATGTCGGTATGTCAATAGTCTCTCCAAAAGAATTGGTTCAGAGATAGTGGGGAATTCCTGATGAACGCTCTCCAAGAAGCTGAGAAATTACTGCCCTTGCTCACGCCGGGGGAAAAGGCCCAACTGCTGCAATGGGTTGCCCGCGAGTTGGGACAGGCCTTTCCCGGCATTGAAGCCACACTTGACGTTTGTGGCGGCGAACCTTGTATCGTTCGCACTCGCATTCCGGTGTGGCTTTTAGTCCGCGCTAGAGAATTAGGCAGTAGCGAGGCGACTCTATTGCAAGCCTATCCCACTTTACGGGCCGAGGATTTGACCAACGCCTGGGCTTACGCTCGCGCTCACCCCAATGAGATTCAACAACAGATTCGGGAAAACGAGGAAGCCTGACAGATGGCCGATCTGTACAGTAACGAAAATTTCCCGCTCCCGGTTGTGGAAGAATTACGACGGCTGGGGCACGGCGTTTTAACCACCCAAGAAGCTGGTAACGCCGGACAAGCCATACCGGATGAAGCGGTCTTAAAATTTGCTATTGACAATAACCGTACCTTGCTGACGATCAATCGAAAACATTTCATCCGTTTGCACCAACAAGACGCCAATCACGCCGGCATCATTGTGTGTAGGAGTTACGCAGTTCGCATCCCGAGTAGCCTTGAAAAGGCGTATCGAGGGG
>CAZWZZ010000886.1:0-3099 GCA_964638395.1 uncultured Caldilineaceae bacterium | reverse complement strand
CGTCGCCGTTTGGCCCAATAGATGGTGATGTGCCAGACGGTGTCCAGGCCAATACCATCCAGCATGCCAAAGGGGCCAAGAGGCATCTTCATCACTCCCATCCAGGAGCGGTCCACATCCTCGACCGAGGCGATGCCGTTAGCGGCCAGGCTAAGAGCTTGGGCAATCAGGCCGTTGAACATAGCGTTGAAGACGTAGCCGTAATTCTCGGTGTGGCAGACTACCGGAATCTGGCCGATACGCGGGGCAAAGGCCTTGAGTAACTCGACGACCTCCGGGGCGGTGCCGGGATGGGGCATAATATCGACCACATTGGAGACCCACACCTCGTGATGAAAATGAAGGGCGGCAAAGCGGTCGGGCCGCCCGGTGGCCTCGGCAAACATCGACGGTAGCAGGGTCGAGCTGTTGGTGGTGAAAATGGTGCGGGGCGGGCAGAGCGTGTTGAACTGGCCCAGTACCCGCCCTTTTAGCTCCGGGTCTTCGGGAACCGACTCGCTCAGGAGGTCGGCTTCGGCGGCGGCCAGAGCCGGGTCGGTGGTAGGGCGGAGCCGAGCCAGGGTAGCTTCGGCCTCGGCAGTGGTCATCTGCCCGGCCTGGACAAAACGATCCAGAATGGCCCGCTGGCGGGTGATGGCCGTGGTCAATTGGGCCTCAACTTGGTCGTAGAGCGTGACCCCGTAGCCGTGCATAGCGCATTGCAGCCCGATTTCCTGGCCCATCGTCCCGGCTCCGACGATCAAAATGTGGCGAATGTCGGTAATGTTCATCACCCGGTTAGCTCCTTATAACACAGAAATGGCCAGGGCCAGATTGTGGCGTATTTCAGGCCGGTTGAAGTTGGCCCACGCTTCCGGGAAGGAGACGAGAAGCTGATGCCGCTTTTCCAACGTGCGGTTGAGATACTCGACAACAGGCGTCGGACTGGACCGCTCGGCCAGGGGACGGTCCAGTTGGTGAGCCTCCCAATCCTCCAAAAAGTTTTGCAGGATGCCGGCGGCCACATCCGCATCATTCATATCCCCCAGATGGTCCTGCATACGCTTTACCTCGGCAATCAACATCTCCTTCTCCTCGCCCAGCACCTCTTCCAGATATTCCAGGGTGTAGCGCAAGCCCTTAAACGAAATACGCAGTTGGTGGAGCGTTTCGACCGGAGCCGTCTCCAAAATCGTTTCGTAGGCCCGCACCTCTTCATAATAGGTATACACCAGGCCGGGCACGATGTGGCGCAGTTGGTACGGAACCGGCGGCACCGACTCCGGCAGCGGCACGGCCCCCAGCCCTTCCGTTTTGACAAATTCAAGGAACGTCTGCGTGAACTGGCGGTATGCTTTACTATCCAGATATTTTAACATTTTCTTCCGCGCTTTGGCTCGCTTCTTCTGCCAGATTTCCAGGAGGGGCTGGAGGCCCGCCTGCTCCACCTCCGGCAAGGTTTCCTGATAGGCGGTAAGCTGCGCCACCATCACATCCAAATCCCGCACCGGCCCCAGAGCGCGGGCGGTGGCTTTTAGCCCCTGCCGCAGCGGTTTCCGGGCCTTTTTGGTAAAGCCCGCTCCAAACACCCGCAGGGCCGAACGCATACGCCGGGTGGCCACCCGCATATCGTGCAGGGCCTCGATGTCCTCACCGACGCGAGTGCCCGGCTCATTCTTGAGCATGCGGGCGAAATGGTAGCCCAACACTTTGCGCCCGGCCTCGGCCAGAGAGTCGGTCGGCTCCAGGCCGATGCTTTTTTGCTTGTAATTGACCGCCGGCTTCTGTTTTTTTGCTTTCCGCTTTTTGGATTGTGGCTTCTGCTTCGATTTCTTCTTGGGTTTCTTTTTAGTCGCTGCGGCGGTTGTCTTTTCTTGACTCTCGCCAGGCGTATCACCGACTGAGACGGCGGTCACCGACTCTGCCGAGTCTATCGCCGGGTCAGGCTCAGGCTGTTCGGTCTCCTCCGAGAACAGCCCGTCGGGGAAAATACCCAACCGTTTTTCGGCAAAAGTCTGCTGCCACTTCTTAACGGTGCGGGTGGTCAGCTCGACAATTTTGGCGATGTCGGTCGGCTGGCGGGTTCCGTTGCTAAGCAGGATGATCTGGGCACGTTTAGCCAAGAGATAATCATCCAAGCCGGCGATTTTCTCCAGAGTCGTTCGTTCGGCGTCCGCCAGTTGAATGAAGAGACGATCCGGCAGTGATTGTGCGGCCAAGGCCCGCTCAAATTTGCTCTGCGTCTGGGCCGGCAAAGCCCAGCCTTGTTGCAGGGCAGACACACAAGCGGCCAGATCATCCTCACTGCCGGCCTCCAGCAGCTCCGCCTCCAGCTCGTAATAATCGACCTGCCCGTCATCCTGAGAGACTTCATCCAGACTCAGCTCGATGACGGCTTGACCATCTCGCCGCAGGTGGTATTGATGCCGTTTTTGATGGATGGTAAACAGAGTATGCAGCGGTTGGTCGCCCACCATCTGCCCCACCCGTTCTTTGATCTCGCTCTCCGGCCAGTCGGCCCGCTCTGCCGTCTCGACCATGACCTCCAACTCCTCCCGGCGGTGGAGATGCCCCTCCGCCGAGGTCAACGCCTTCAGGCTGACGACCGATTTGGCGGAGGTATCGCTGGCGCGGAGGCGGCAGGCATACCCGGCCCGGAAAATCTCCCGCCGGGGGGCATCCAGATAATGATCGACCACGGTTTTCGTCCCCCTGGCCTCGACTTCAAAATCACCCAACTCTTTTGTATCTTTCAAGGCCGCAAATGTCTCCGCATCGTGGATGACAAACTTAGCCTCTGTTTCGATTTTTGTTGACGTTTCTACCTTGTCTACCATCGTCCCCCAATTCCTTGAACAGCATTTGACAAAATCTTCGTCATCTCTGACGCATTTTCAGTACACCGCAATTGCACCCTTCGATACAACCTCATTCTTCGGTTTACTCAGGATGCTACAGTCTACTGATTTTATCATCAAGAAAACAGTTTGACGAATTTAGCGGGCGTGCATTGCCAAGAAACCTGGCCAGTTGACCAGGTTAAAGACTGGTCAACTTGCTAGTGCAAACTCTCACTAAGTGGCTAGTGACCGAAACGTAAATGGAGAGTATGGTATAGGC
>CAZWZZ010000885.1:0-3106 GCA_964638395.1 uncultured Caldilineaceae bacterium | reverse complement strand
TGGTCGTACTACTTAATTTTGTCTCATTATCAGGCATGCGCTCTCCCCAAAAGCAGTCAATTATGCGTTACGCCGTGGCAATAACCGACCCCCTCCCAACCTCCCTCCGATTCGGGAGGTGAGGGGGTAAAATCGCCGACGGTGTTCTCTCAACAAAGGCCAATCTGTTTAGCGATGGCCGTTTTCTTTCGTGTCGGTGGTAGGCTTCGTTGTAACTGGGTCTTGGCTATCAACGGCTAGCGTGATCCCCCCTTGCGAGGTTCCAACGACCTTGCTCAATTCGGAGATCGTCGTCTTCATAATCTCTTCGATGCTGACCGCTCCCCGAATCTTCGAGCTAATTTCTCGGATGATTTCTTCCCGTCGGGCGGCCCGGCGGCTGATTTCATACCGTTGGGCGTTTTCCAGGGCAATGACGGTTTGATCCATAAACGCTCTGAGCAACCTCAGTTGGGTGTCGCTGATCTCATTCTCTTCGGTTTTGTTGAGTCCGGCCTCGATCACGCCAATATTTTCCTGACGCAACGTGACCGGTATAAAGAGCCGGGTGCGGTTCGCTTGTTCGTCCGCGTCATAAATTTGCTCGTTCAGGCGCTCGTCCCAACCGGTGATGATTTCCGTTTTGCCGGTGCGGATGACATCAGCCATAATATCATCGCTATCGAGCGAACAGTGGGCTAATTTGATGTGTTGCTCCGATACTCCCACGCCGGTAATCGCCCTGATCTGGTTACGTTCCTGTTCAACCAGCGAAAATTGAACATAATCAAAGCCAATCACTTTTGTACAGGCTTGCAGCATAATCTCCAAAATCTCATCAACCTGAAGTGTACTGGAAAGTTGTTTGCTGAGTTGTTGGAGCGCCAAAGTTTCTTGCAGTCGTGCTTCAGCTTCGTGGCGGGCCTGAGCCACACTCTCAAAAAGACGGGCATTGGTAATGGCATTGGCCAATTGATCGGCCATCGTTTGCAGCAGGGCGATGTCTTCACCTGAAAAGGCGCCCCGCTCCACACTCTGGACAGTCAGAGCGCCGATGACATCCTCCCGGCTAATCAACGGCAGAGCCATCTCAGAGCGGGTGAGGGGTAGAAACTCATTTTTCTTGAAGTCAACCGACTCTTTCCCGACATCCAGAGCAATTTTAGCCCGCCGATTTTTGATACTCCAGCCGATCATCGAGCCACTCCCAATCATCAGGCGGTGCCCATTTTCGATCTGGAGACGACCGGCTTCTCCGGTCCCGGCTCGCAATACAGCCCATTGACCTTCCACCTGAAAAAGGCCCACGTAGTAGAGATCAAACCGGCTCCGAATAAGATTAACGGCCTCATTGATGAGCTGTTCCGGCTCCAGGATGGAGCTGGCTGCTCTGGAGACTTCGGCTGCCGCTTGCAAGAGATTAGAACGATGCTGAGCTTCGTCAAAAAGTTCCCGGTTCTCCAGCCAAATTCCCAGTTGGTCGGCGATGGCCTCGCCGGTTTTGATGTCGCTTTGGGAAAACTTATGTTTGACTTCGGTTGAGTCGGCGACGATGGAGCCGACTAATCTACCCCGAGCGATAACGGGAATGAAGAGCATCGACTGAACGTGGGTTTGCCCGCGTGTTTCCCGGCTGTCTTTAGTCAAGAGGTTATGTGGGGCATCCTCGATGATGAGTGGCTCAGGATTTTCCGCTAGATGCTGAAAAACCAAATCGTTCTCAAGGGGTAAAGCGAAACTGGGTTCGATAGGTCGGCCATCAATATACCTGGCCCGTGAAACATTGATTTGGCTCGATTTATCGGTCAGGATCAGGCTGCCCTGTTTGATGTTGAGCAGTTTTAGACACTCACCTAAAACCAATTCAAATGTACTCCGTAGATCAGTCGTCCCGGCCAAAGCTTCGCCGACGCGGTACAGGGATTGCGTGCGCCGCAATGTTCTTTGGGTTTGTTCAAAGAGGCGGGCGTTTTCAATGGCTGCGCTCAACTGATCGGCCATGATTTGCAGCGTTTCGATTTCCTCAGCTTCAAAGGCATTGACTTCGACGCTCTGGACATCCAACGCGCCGATAATTTTGCCCCGCAGAATCATCGGTAAGGCCATCTCCGAGCGAGTCTCCGGCAAGAGGGGATTATCAAAGTGAATGCGATCTTCACCGACGTTCCGCACCACCCGAGATTCGTTGTTGGCCGTCACATACCCGACGATGGATTGTCCCCCGACTTTGAGTTTGTGGGGGCGCTCGACCATAATTCGACCAATATCGCCAGTTGAGGCTCTGACGACAGCCCATTCCCCCGCTCTATCCAACAGAAATATCGAGACGTGATAGAAGTTGAACTGATCCCGGATCAAATCAACCGTACTGTTCAGGATTTCATCCAATTCGAGTAGCTCGGCCACAGATTTGCCGACCTGGGCTACCGCTTTTAGCTGTTCGGCCTGGCGTTCGCTTCGTTCCAGCAACCGGCGGTTCTGGATGGTGATGGCGATCTGATCGGCCATCGCCCGCGCCAAATCCGTCTCCCGTTCGGAGAAAATACGATGCTCTTTGACCGAGTCTGCGCCAATCCAACCAACCGTTTCCCCATGAATAATCATCGGAGCCTGGAGCAACGATTTGAGCTTCTTGTTTTGGTTGAAATGTTTGAAATTTACCAGGCGGGCATCATTGGGAACATCATAACTTTGGAAAGGTTGGCCGGACAGAAGCACTTGCTGGTAAGGGATGGTGGCGTCGATGTCAAATTCAAGCGATTCGATTTCCTGTACCTGACCATCCTGGACGTAGGCCACTAACTCTCCCCGCTGTCGGTCTGGTGAGAGCAGGGTAATACCCCCCTGGTCCAAATTCAGGCTATATAGAAACTCGAAGAGGGATTCTTGGAGGATGTCCTGTAAATTGGTTGTTCCGGCCAAGACACGCCCGGCCCGGTAGAGGGTTTGGGTTTCAGTCAACGCTATTTTGGTTAACTGCATCTGTTTCGCATTTTCGATGGCCACAATGCTCTGGTTGCAGACCGTGTGATACAAAGCCAGCTCCCGGTCGCTGAAATCGTGGGGCGTTCGGTGTTGAATGAAGAGTAGACCAATGACACGATTGCGAGCTACGAGGGGGATGATG
>CAZWZZ010000884.1:0-3109 GCA_964638395.1 uncultured Caldilineaceae bacterium | reverse complement strand
TGGCCCGCTCCCGCTCCGATAAATCTTGCAGCAGGGGCGTGTCGGCCAGTTGTTCGTTGAGAAAGGGTAGATATTGGGCAATGCCCGCCCCAAACGCCAGCCCCAGATGGATACCGGTGTCTGGGCGTTCGGCGATGATGTCCCGCAGCTCCTCGTTGGTCAATGACCAGAGCGTGACTGCGCCGGAGGCGCGGGCGGTGGTGGTGCGGGGTTGGCCTAAAAAGAAGTCGGTCTCGCCGAGCAGGCTGCCCGGCCCTAAATTGGCCACAGCCGGGCCACCCTCAGCGGAGGAAAGTTTGACCCAACCTTCTTTTATGAGATAGAGCGATTCACTATCCCCATCTTTGACAAAAATCGTCTCATTGGGGCTATAATTTTCTGAACGCATCCGTTTGCTGAGCGCACGTTGTTCATCCGTTGCTAATTCAGCAAACAGGGGCGTATTCTGTATAAAATTTTCTTTCAATGCAATCCTTCCTTCTCAGACAATTGACTTTGGCCTTTGACCCGTGGGCCAAGTTCCCTATCCAAAATCAATCGGTTCCCTGCTGAAATACGATCTGCCAGGAGGGGTTGACGCCGTCCGGCAGGTCAGGGCACGAGGTATCCTCGATAGTTACTTCCGGTATTGTACCATTAATTGCCTGTCCGACTAATTCGACGCGATACGTTTCGTCCGCGTCCATTTGAAAATCAGCATAGCCGGGATCAATCTCCGGTTTGAAGCCGGTAAACAGCCTGTCCCGGCCCCCCGGCCAACTGACCAGAATTTCAACCCCTTCCAGGGCTACTCCCAGTCTATCACGAATATAAATCTTGAGCAATCCCTCTGTCGCCCTATCACACACCTGCTCAGATTGAATCAAACCAAAGGCATTCGGGTTAGGCGTCGGGGTGCGGGTCGGCTGGGGCGTGGCGGTGGCGGTCGGGGTGCGGGTGGCGGTCGCTGTCGCGGTGGCCGTTGGAGTGTTCGTCGGGGTGCGGGTCGGGCGTGGCGTGGCGGTGGCCGTGGGCGTCGCAGTCGAGGTTTGGGTGGCTGTCGGCGAGTTGGTCGGCGTGGGTGAGGCGGGGGTGGGGGTGGCGGTCGGCGGTTCCGGCGTGGGCGTGTCCGTGGTCGTCGGCGTGGCGGTCGGCGGTTCCGGGGTGGGCGTGGCCGTCGGTTGGGGCGTCGCGGTCGGGGTCGGGGTGGGTGGTTCCGGTGTCGGGGCTACCACCGGCGTCGAGAGATAGGCCAACATCGGCCCGGAGGCGTAGCCAAACGCATCAGCCAGGGCCACCAGCGCCCGAATATCCCGCAAATCCCGGCCTTCTTCAATGTAGCGATTGGTGACCGTCACTACCCTGGCTTCCAGCGCCGGGTCGGCCAGGCTGGCCAGCCGCGCCCCGGCCCGTTCGGCATCCTGATTATGAAAGAAAGCGACGGCAATCAGGCGAATGTAATGCTCTTTGGCCTGATCCGACAGATCAGCCGGGCTGATGGGCAAGGGGCGCGGGTCGATGACCCAGCCGTAGGTTAAGGATAGAGCCAACCCGACGACGAAGCCCAAGAGAAACCCGCCCAGCCACCAGCCGCCATCCCCGCGACGACGGGCTGAGGGGGCGGGAGGGCGCGGTGGCGGAGGCGGCATCCTCCTCGAATCAGCCTCCGTCTCCGCGACATCTGGCCGCCGGGGACTTTTTTTGGTTTGTTTTGTTAAAGGCACATCATCGCTATGATTATCAGGCCGCGACGATGTCTTTCGTTCTGAGGCAAGACGGTTTAGCCAGAGGCGGGTGGCCTTTCTGGACAACTTATCCCGTTTTCGTTTGGGCGCTTTCTCCTCAGAACTCATTCATTGCTTCTACCCACCCAAAATATGTTCGGGTGTCGTGCTTCAAACACAATGTTACTTAAAAAATGTAAGACAAACTTAAGTTTGTCTTACATTTTTTCTTAATAGGTTCGCTGGAAGATGACATTGTAGGAGTAGTGGCCCCGGCAGAGTTGGTTGTTGCTCTTACGCTGAGCGCAATCGGCCAGGTCTTTACAGTAGTTGGCGGCGACGAGCCACTCGTCGGGAATATCCTCGTCCCAGGAACTCAGCTTGGGGGTGACATCACTCGTGGCCGGTGAGCCGTCTGCCTTCTTGGTTACATGCACCGCAAACCCATTATTCCACAAATCATACTCTAGCTTACCCGGCCCCTTCTCACCGGAAACATGGGGCGGCACAGCGCCGTAGGTATCTTCAACCGTAACCCCATCCAGCGGGTTGCCGGCGGCATCAACCACCGTCACGAAAATCTGGTGAGAGCCGGGGCAGGAGTTGTAAGTGGGATTTGGAATCATCGAGGCCTCGTTCAAGACAAAATCGACGGCGGGTTGGGCCGGTTCCGGCTCCGGGGTGGGTTCCGGTTCCGGCGTATTGGTTGGCGGCGCGGCTGCCACTTCTTCGACCGGCTCCGGGGTATTGGTCGGCGGCACGGGCGTCTCGGTCGGATCCTCCGGCACTTCGGTCGGGGTGGGTTCTTCGGTGGGGACCTCGGTCAGCGTTGGTTCCGGTGTGGGCGTATCTTCGGGGGTCGAAGTGGGTAGCGGGGTGGCGGTCGGTTCCGGCGTCGGCGTCGAGAGCGAGGCGACCATGGCTGGGGTGGTGGCACCCAGCCCCTCGGCTAACATAAAGAGGTTCATCGTGTCCGCATCTTCGGGGCCGCGCCCTTCTTGTAAGTAACGATCAATGGTGAAGGTCACGTACTGCTCCGGGTTGGGCATTTCCAGGGTTTGTAACTGTTGGCGGGCCGTTTCCAGGTCGTTGGAGGTTGCATAATCGGCGGCGATGTTCAATACGCGAGCCTCGGCCTCTTCCGGGCTGATGGCCGGTTCCGAGGCCACACTTTCTGAGGAGGCGTAGATCAAGCCAAAGCCCAGCACCCCGGCCAGGGAGACGGCCACACAGAACAGGGGTACAATCACGGCAGTCATCAGGATAACAGGATTAATTTTTTTCATAAGAGTCTCAACCCTTCAATTCTCAACTAACATTACAATTAGAAAATCACCCAATGTCGTTAAGCTAAGCGGGTAGCATCCTGAGTAAACCGGAGCGGAGCGGAGGTTGTATCGAAGGGT
>CAZWZZ010000883.1:0-3112 GCA_964638395.1 uncultured Caldilineaceae bacterium | reverse complement strand
TACCCCGCCTGACCGCCCTCAATCACTACGTCATCGTCGATGAAGCCGACCGCTGGCGTTGGGCCGAAAATTTCATCTACGCCCTCCACGACGGCGATCTGGCGGCCACGCTCGTTGGCGATGGTTATCCGGGCATTGTGCCGGTTTGGGCCGAGAGCATCTGGATTTTTCTGGAGGCCGGGCGGCGTTCCCTTATCGAAGGGCAATGGATCGGCCAGCCGGGTCTCTACCAAATTTTCCACCAATGGGACCGGCCCGAATTTCTGGATCAGCAGCGTTTGCCGATTGTGCTGCTCAATACCGCCATCGCCCTGACCATCATCTGGGCCGTCTGGCGACTCTTTGGGCCACGGGTGGCCCTGGTCGGCGGCCTGCTCATCGCCCTCGACCCCTTCTACCTCAGCGACTCCCGCGTCAACCGGGCCGAGGCGGTCATCACCGGCTTGATGACCCTGTCGATGCTGTGGCTGATCTTTTTCTACCGGGAGCGGCGGCTGCGGTACGTCATCCTGTCCGGCATCTTCGGCGGTCTCAGCCTGCTGACCAAAATTCAAGCCCTGGCCATCGCCCCGGCCATCGCCGTCACCGGTTTTCTGATCTACCTCACCCCAGATGAGTCACAAACTAACGCAGATGACACAAAAAAGACCTTCTCCCTAGCCCCTAATCCCTATCCCCTAATCCCTATCCTCAAATTCGGTCTGATCTGGATCGCCGCCGCCGGGCTGACCTGGTTCTTGCTGTGGCCCTCGATGTGGGTTACGCCGCTGGAGACTCTGACCCTCGTCTACAACTACACCACCCGCAAAGTCGGCGCGGAAGGGGTCAGCCTCTTCTTTCTGGGCCAAACTTACGTCGATAGCGACCCCGGGCTTCTCTTCTACCCGGTTGTCTTTTTCCTACGAACCACGCCTCTGGTTCTCCTGGGCCTTCTGGGCGCAGCCTTCCGTTTTACGCTTCACGCTTTACGCCGCCCCCCCCTCGCCGCTGATCCTTTCCGGGCCGGGGGCACGGCCATCCTCCTCGTTTACGTTGCCGTCTACGCCCTGGTGATGTCCTTCGGCAGCCACAAACAGGATCGCTACCTGATGCCCATCTTCCTCAGCCTCGATATCCTGGCCGCCCTCGGCCTCGTCTATCTCTGGGTGTGGCTTAAATCTAAAATTTTCAATGGCCAACTCCACAGCGAACCTGCCAGAGCCGGACAAACTCGGTCAATCTCTAATCTCCCAATCTCTAATCTCCATCTCGTTGAATGGCCCTTACTCGCCACCCTCCTCATCATCCAACTCCTGACCGTCTACCCCCACCACCCCTACTACTACTCCTATTTCAACCCGCTGTTGGGAGGGGGACAAACCGCCGTCAACAGCCTGCGCGTCGGCTGGGGCGAGGGCATGGATCAGGTCGGGCGCTATCTGGCGGCCAAGCCGGACAGCCGGGAGTTGATCGTCACCAGCCGCTTCACCCACAATATGCCCGACTTCAAAGGGGAGTTGATCTCGCTGACCCCCAGCGGGCGCTGGACGCGGGCCGACTACGTCGTTCTCTACATCCAACAGGTGCAGCGCGGCATCGACCCCAACCCCGACTTCATCGACTACTTCCGGGCCCGCCAGCCGGAAAAAATCATCACCATCGGCGACATCGACTATGCCTGGATTTACCCCATCCCCTTCAGCGTGCCCGCCGATCCAACCGTCAGCTTCCTCCCGGAGCAGATGGCTCTGCTGGGCTATCGCTGGGCCGAAAATGAAGGGGCCGCGTCCCAATTACGCCTCTTCTGGCGCAATCTGGGCTTGGCCGATGACCGTCGGGTGGCCATCCGCTTGGTGAGCGGACAGGCTGAAACGGCCTGGGCTGCCTGCTCGCCCGCCCCCGATTTTGCCGATGATGCCCAAACGGTGGGCCGCTACGTCGAGAGTTTGTGCCACCCAACAATCGGCGATTTACCCCCCGGCCTCTACAGCGTCGAGGTCGGCCTGACTGCCGGTCACGATGACCAAATCGAAAAGCTCCTTTTCCCCGAAGGCTGGCAAGCGGCCCGGCTGACGACGGCGGGACTGCTCCGTGACACGACCGAGCGGGAGCGGTTCGAGGCCATCGCTGCCGAAACGATACCGGCGGCGGCCCACCGTGTGGATCGGGTCTATGATGAGCGGCTCAGACTGGCCGCTTACCGCCTCGATCCGGCCTCGCCGACGCCCAGCACATCGCTGACTTTGACGCTCTACTGGCAACCGGTGCGGGAGATGCACCGTCCCCTCGATGTGACCGTGCAGTTGGCCGACAGCCGCCTGCTCTCGCTGGGGCGCAGCGACGCCAACCTCTTCACCCCCGCCGAGAATGAGCGGGAGACGGAGTGGCTGCCGGGCAATATCATCAAGGATCGTTATGATTTCCAACTCCCGGCAGAAATGGAGGGACCGCTGGCCGCCCAGCTCGAAGTGACCCTGCTCGATACCCGCCAGGTTCCGCTCCGCGCCACGACTCTGGAGGGTGTGGTGTTGGATCAGGTGGTGGATCGCTTCACGATTGCCCCGGAAGTGTGGCCCACGCTGTCCAACGTCGAGCGCGTGACTGCCGCATGGCAGAATGGCCCCGTTCTGCACGGCTATCGTCTGCCGCCGGAGCCGTGGCAACCGGGCCAAACCGTGCCCGTTACTCTTTTCTGGGATACGGCCCAGCCCATTACCGAGAATTACGTAGTTTTTGTGCATCTGGTCGATGAAGCGGGCCAATTGCAGACTCAAAATGACAGCCTGCCTCGGGCCGGGGCCTATCCAACGTTGTGGTGGCAGCCGGACCAAGTGGTTGAAGACACCCATTTTATTTCCCTCCCGGCGGATTTGTCCGATGGTGAGTATACCTGGCTGATCGGACTTTACCGGCAAAGTGATGGGGTACGCTTGTTGTTGGTAAATGGGGAGGATCATTTCAAGTTAAGGACCGATGAGAGGCCGTAAAGGAATTACTACAGAATTTACGCAGTTGGCATTCCTCGATATGCCTTTTCAAGGCTACTCGGAATGCCAACTGTGTAAGTCCTGTATTAGTTCGACAATGTCATATTCTTATGTTGAGTTTTTTGCCACCCCGATGCCCCGTTTTG
>CAZWZZ010000882.1:0-3112 GCA_964638395.1 uncultured Caldilineaceae bacterium | reverse complement strand
CCGGTGGGCCACTCTATCGTTCTGGTGTCGGGATTAACCTTGACTTGCTTAAAAAGTTCAATCTCTTGCAATGGCTCAAATACCTGACCGTACAACTCTGCCCGCAAATCGACATCTTTGGCGACACCGTTATTGAAGATCAGTCGTAATTTATAATCTTCGAGGTACGTCACTTCTTTGATGTGTAGAAATTTCAAACCTTAACTTTCCGTCCTGCCAACCATTTCTTGAGCGACTCTTGACGTTCTGCCGAGGGCAGTCCAATCAGCAAATCAGCCGTTCTAATGTCCTCATCCAAATCCGGCCAATGTATCCCCTCACCTTCGACAATCCAATTCGTCCGTTCTGCGGATGTGCCGTGATGCAGTCGGGGGTAGTAAGCTAACGGCATAGAAATCGTTCGTCCATCCGCCAAATCAACGATCAAATCATCGTCGGTGCAGCGGACATCGACCGCCTTCGCTCCGTTTTCTGATTTCTCAATGAGATATTTAGCCGTTGAATTGTTCATTTTGGACAATCAGCCACGCTTCCTCATCCCCCACATCATCGAAAGTCATCGTCGCCAACGTCTCACACTCGCGGGCTAACTGTTCGGCCCTCGTCAGGCGGTCTTCCTCCTGCCGCAAGAACTGCTCAATGGCCCGTGTCAGCAACGTGGCTTCATCAGCCTGTTCCGTTTTGGCCCACTGTCGCACCTGTTCCCACAACAGCCGGGGCAATCTCACCGACACCTCAACTTTGTCAACGGTCATAATCTGCCTCCGTTATACCTCAACACACCTTGTGTCTCTCTATCATACCGGAGAACGCCCATTTAATCTAATCTGAGAGGTCCGGCGTGAACCGCTGATCCCGCTGAGAGGCTTGACCTCGCTGAATTTTTGCTACTCCCCACAACACAACAACGGATTAGGGAAATAAACGGATCGCTTTACCACAAAATCCGTTCCTTTCGTCAATTCGTTGTTGTGCCCCACCTCAACCACTCGGTCAGCGGATATTTAACGGATGAACGGATAGGACAACGAGCAACTCAGCCATCCGTTAATCCGCTCCCCATCCGTTGACCGGCTGTGAACAGCATAGCCGAGAGATGCGACCCGACTCAGCGAGCCGCACCCCTCGATTACTAATCACTAATTACTAATTATCAATTACCCTTTACGCCGGCTCCCCAAACAACCGAGCCTTGACCTCCTCCAGCACCTTCTGCGCGGCGACGGGGATAACCGTGCCGGGACCGAAGATGGCGGCGGCACCATTGGTCTTGAGGAACTCGTAATCCTGGGCCGGAATGACCCCGCCGATGACCACTACGATGTCGTCACGGCCCTGCTTCTTCAGCTCCTCAACCACCTGGGGCAGCAGCGTCTTGTGCCCGGCAGCCAGGGAACTCATGCCGATGACGTGGACATCATTCTCCACGGCCTGGCGAGCGGCCTCTTCCGGTGTCTGGAACAGCGGGCCGATGTCCACATCGAAGCCCAGGTCGGCGAAGGCGGTGGCGATGACCTTGGCCCCCCGGTCGTGCCCATCCTGACCCATCTTGGCGATCATAATCCGGGGGCGACGACCTTCCATCTCCTCGAACTCGTCGGCCATCTGCCGGGTGCGGGCGATGTCGTCCGCCTCGCCGAACTCACTGCTGTACACCCCGGAGATGGAGCGAATGACGGCCCGGTGGCGACCGACCACCTTCTCGACGGCGTCGGAAATCTCACCCAGCGAAGCGCGGGCGCGGGCGGCCTCGACGGCCAGCCCCAGCAGGTTGCCCTCGCCGCTCTCGGTGGCGGCGGTGATGGCGTTCAGCGCGGCCTGCACTTTGGCCTCATCCCGCTCATCTTTCAACTTCTTGATGCGGGCCAACTGCGACTCACGGACGGCACTGTTGTCTACCTCCAAGATTTCGATGGGGTCTTCCTTGTCCAGGCGGAATTTGTTGATACCGACAATCGTCTCCTTGCGGGAGTCGATGTGGGCCTGACGCCGGGCGGCAGCCTCTTCGATACGCAGCTTCGGCACGCCGGCCTCGATAGCCTTGGCCATACCGCCCAACTCCTCGACCTCCTCCATGTGGGTCCAGGCCCGATCCATCAACGCCCCGGTCAGAGCCTCGACGTAGTAGGAGCCGGCCCAGGGATCAACCACGCTGCAAATGTTCGTCTCATCCTGCAAGTAAAGCTGCGTGTTGCGAGCGATGCGGGCCGAGAAATCGGTCGGCAGAGCAATCGCCTCGTCCAAGGCGTTGGTGTGCAGCGATTGGGTGTGGCCCAACGCCGCCGCCATCGCCTCGATACAGGTCCGGGCCACGTTGTTGAAGGGGTCCTGCTCGGTCAAACTCCAGCCGGAGGTCTGGCTGTGGGTCCGCAGCGACATCGACTTCGGATTCTGGGGATCAAACTGCTTAATCAGCTTGGCCCACAAGACGCGGGCGGCCCGCATCTTGGCCACTTCCATAAAGTAGTTCATCCCGATGGCCCAGAAGAAGGAGAGGCGGGGCGCAAATTTGTCGATGTTCAGCCCGGCCTGAATCCCGGTGCGGACATACTCCAGCCCGTCGGCCAGGGTGTAGGCCAACTCCAGATCGGCGGTGGCCCCGGCCTCCTGCATATGGTAGCCGGAGATGCTGATGCTGTTGAAGCGGGGCATATTTTGGGCGGTGAAGCCGAAAATATCGGCGATGATCCGCATCGACGGTTTGGGCGGGTAGATGTAGGTGTTGCGGACCATATACTCCTTGAGAATGTCATTCTGGATGGTTCCGGTCAACTGCTTATGCTCGACACCCTGCTCCTCGGCGGCGACGATGTAGAAAGCCATCACCGGCAGCACCGCCCCGTTCATCGTCATCGACACCGACATCTTATCCAGGGGGATGCCGTCGAACAGGACTTTCATATCGAGGATGGAGTCGATGGCCACGCCGGCCTTGCCCACATCGCCGACGACGCGGGGATGGTCGGAGTCGTAGCCCCGGTGGGTGGCCAGGTCGAAGGCCACGGACAGCCCCTTCTGCCCGGCGGCCAGGTTACGGCGATAGAAAGCGTTGCTCTCCTCGGCGGTCGAGAACCCGGCATATTGGCGCACCGTCCAGGGTCGGGTGACGTAC
>CAZWZZ010000881.1:0-3119 GCA_964638395.1 uncultured Caldilineaceae bacterium | reverse complement strand
CTTATCGACGACAATGGTATCGTAAGGCTGACGCTTGAAACTTTTTTAACAAATCCTCGGCAACTGCTCGCCGACCTGCATATCGACCACCCGCGTACCGCCGATCCCGGTCTTGGAGACGACCATGCCGGGGTGCTGGTCGGTCACCTGGCCGATGATGACCGCCTTTTGGCCGAGGGGGTGCTGCTGCATCCGCTCCAGCATCGGCTCGGCCACGTCCGGTGGGACAATGGCCAGCAATTTTCCTTCGTTGGCTACATACAGCGGGTCCAATCCCAACAATTCACATGCGGAATGAACCGCCGGTATCACCGGCAGCTTCCGCTCTTGCAGGACGAGGCCCACGTTGGCGGCCTGGGCGATTTCATTGGTAGCTGAGGCCACGCCCCCCCGCGTCGGGTCTCGCAGCACGTGAATATCCCGGCTGACGGCCAGCATCTCCGCCACCAGGCCGTTCAGCGGCGCGGAGTCGGTTTCGATGACCGTCTCGAACTCCAGCCCCTCCCGGACGCTCATAATGGCGATGCCATGCACGCCGATGTCGCCGCTAAGAATAACCACATCCCCCGGTCTGGCCCGGTCGGGCCGGATATTGACCCCCTCAGGAATAAACCCCAGACCGCTGGTGTTGATGTACACCCCGTCACCATGCCCTTTATCCACCACTTTGGTGTCCCCGGTAACGAGCATCACCCCGGCGGTTCGGGCCGCCGCCGCCATCGTCTCGGCAATCGTCCCCAATTCTTCCAGCGACAGCCCCTCCTCGATGATGAAACCGCTACTCAGATAGAGCGGCTGCGCCCCGCTCATAGCAATATCGTTGACCGTGCCGTTGATGGCCAAATCGCCGATGTTGCCGCCGGGGAAAAAGATCGGCTGCACCACGTAGGAGTCGGTTGAAAAAGCTAACCGGGGCGATTGGCCATTAACCATGAGAGCGTGGAGATCGAGAATGGCCGAGTCGCCCAGGTTGTCCAGCGTGTCATTCTTGAAGGCGGGCAGGAAAAGATGCTCAACCAGCTCCGCCGACAGCTTTCCCCCGCCGCCGTGGCCCAGAATGATGTTGGGATGATCCCGCAGGGGCATGGGGCAGACCCAGCCTTCAAAATTTAAGTCGTTAGTCATAGATTGTTCCTTCTGATAGCTCAACTGACCGAATAGGATCGAGTCCACGAATTGACACGAATAAACACGAACGTGTTCATTCGTGGATGAAAAAATTTTCGCGGATGATACGCTCGGCTACGCCGCCTCTAAAGCTATCTCTTTCTCTGAGGCAGCAAAACGCCCGTACTGGTAATAAGCGGCGCAGGCTCCCTCGCTGGAAACCATCGTTGCCCCCAGCGGATTGCGCGGGGTACACTCTTTGCCGAAGGCGGCACATTGGTTCGGTTTAATCATCCCTTGCAGCACCTCGCCGCTGCGGCAGATGGCCGATTCCTCGGTGCGGATGCCCTCGACGGCGAATTTGGTTTCGGCGTTGTACGCCTGGTAGGCGTCGCTCAAACGCCAGCCGCTCTGGGGAATCTGGCCGATGCCTCGCCAGGTTCGATCCGTTACCTCAAAAACATTGTCCAGCATTTTCTGGGCCGGTTTGTTCCCCTCGAACTGGACGGCCCGGGGATAGGCATTTTCCACCTCAGCCCGGCCCGCTTCCAGTTGTCTGACCGTCTGGCGGATGCCTTCCAACACATCCAGCGGCTCAAAGCCGGTGATGACAATCGGCACCCGATATTTCTCGGCCAGCGGCTCATACTGCCAGTAGCCCATCACGCTACAGACGTGGCCCGCTGCCAGAAAGCCCTGCACCCGGTTCGTGGGCGACTCCAAAATAGCCGTCATCGCCGGGGGGACGAGGACGTGGGAGACCAGCATCGAGAAGTTGCTGAGGCCCTGCTGCTTGGCCTGGAAAACGGCCATCGCATTGGCCGGGGCGGTCGTCTCGAAGCCGATGCCGAAGAAAACTACCTCCCGGTCGGGGTTGTCGATAGCGATTTTGAGGGCATCCAGCGGCGAATAGACGATCCGCACATCCCCCCCCTCGCTCTTGACCCGGAACAGGTCTTTTTCGCTGCCGGGCACGCGCACCATATCGCCGAAGGAGCAGAAAATGACGCCGGGCTGGGCCGCAATGGCCAGGGCCTTGTCGATCATCTCCAGCGGCGTGACACAGACCGGGCAGCCGGGGCCGTGAATCAGTTCGATTTTGTCCGGCAACAGTTGGTCGATGCCGTTGCGGATAATGGAGTGGGTCTGCCCGCCACACACCTCCATAATCGCCCACGGCTGGGTCACGATCTGGTCAATTTCATCAAACAGCGTTCCGGCCAAATCAGGATCCCGAAATTCATCCAAATATTTCATTATTTTCTCCCTTATAAAAAATCACAGAGCGCTATGTAACGGTTCCCGCCGGCTCGATTTCTTCCTCGACCCCCAGCTCCTCCTCCAACATCCCCATCTCCCGGAAGAGGGCCAACGTTTCCTGAGCCTCCTTCTCATCCAGCTTAGTGATAGCAAAGCCGACGTGAATAATCGTATACTCCCCCACCTGCACATCGGGAATATATTCCAGACAGGCTTCTTTGATAATCCCGCCAAAATCAATTTTGCCCATCTTCAAGCTACTCGTTTCATAAATTTCGGTCACTTTTCCCGGAACACCTAAACACATAATTTGTCTCCTTTGTTTAATTCTACTGATAATTGGCGATAATCGCTTGGCCCAAGGCCAGCCCGCCGTCGTTGGGCGGAACCAGACGATGGGTGAAAACCTCGAACTCGGCGGAGCGCAGCCGGTTGACGGTCTGCTCCAGTAACAGCACATTTTGAAAAACGCCGCCGCTCAGGGCGACCTGGTTGAGGCCCTCCCGTAGCCGCATCTGGACGCTCAGGGCCAGCACGATTTCGGCCACGGCGTTGTGAAACTTGGCCGCGATCAGATTTTTGGAAAGCCCATCCCGCAGATCGACCAAAATATGTTGCACCACCGGCGTCGGGTCGATCTCAACACGATTTTCCCCGGTGGGCAGAATATCAAAGCAGTAACATTCCTCGACATCCGGTGTAGCCAGCGCCTCCAACTCGATGGCGGCCTGGGCTTCATAGGTGACCGTCTG
>CAZWZZ010000880.1:1637-3120 GCA_964638395.1 uncultured Caldilineaceae bacterium | reverse complement strand
GCAGAACACGAAGCCGGTCTAATTGATCGTTAACCAGGGCATTCATGGGATAGATCAGAACGGCTCGCACGCCAGGCGAGGGGTCAATCAGCAAATCGTTAAGGATAGGAATGAGAAAGCACTCCGTTTTACCGCTGCCTGTTCCCGAAGAAATCACAACATTACGATTGTCTGCACACAACCGCCGGATGGCGGTTTCTTGATGCGTGTAGAGGGGCGCATCCGAGGGTAAGGGTTTATTTTGCAAGAAACAATCCATCTGTAGCAGTTTCGGATCAAGAATCCCTTGTTGCGTTAACGCTTGGAGGGTCGCTCCCGTTTGGTAGGGCGGGGTAAGTTCAAGAAAGGGGCCATTAAACAATGCCTTGCGGTTGGTTAAACCACGCTGAATGGCCTGGGCCAGGGCTTCTTCCTTGCCATCCCGGTTGACATCGAAGGTGGTGGTCAAATAATCGATAAAGGTTCGCTCTAGCTGCTCGGAAAGTTTGATGGGATTCATCGTGACTCCTATGAGATGGTATGAATTTGAAAAAGTTCGACCCAAGTAAATGCCCATTGTAAAAGTTCCGGGCAATAGGTATGGCTGATATGTAGCATTTGAGAGAGGTCTTTACGAGTTAGACTAATCTGTTTACATAATTTTTTGGCGCGGTGGGGATAGTGTTGTTCAGAACGAAGCAAGAGTACCAGGAGGAGAAGATGCGTATCAAGGGTAAGCAAAGGCTGTTGTTTGGCGTGGAGTGACAGAGCATCAAGAAGCCGGGCGCTGGCGATGAACGCCGCTGGCATCGTCTCATCTTCTATTTGTGACAGCACATAGGTTGTCAATTTTTTGAAAGCTGGTCGCCAGTGTGGATGGCGAACCAAACGGTCTAATTGACGAGTCGCTTCCATATCGGTGCGATACCGCTGTAAGCAAACCACCCAAGCGTATCTATAAGCATCGGGCGAAAGGGGATGGTCAGAAGGTGACAACTCAATCACCTCATCTTGTTGGATAAAATCCAAGACCGCTTTTTGATCGATGACAGTTTCCGGCAAATCTTGAGAGTCAAGATCAAGATGTTCCCTGTCTGAGCTCAAAACAAGTTGTAACAATACGTATTCGCTTTTGTTTTGAGGAATCAAAGCATCAATAAATTGGGCTTTTGCCTGGCCATGCCGGTGTCTACGTTGGACTACGTCTGAGCGGATGTCATCAGTAAACCAGCCACAACTGGCACATTGATATACCGAATACATCTCCCATTCATATTCATCCGGGTCGAGGGTGGCATAACGCTTGTCATAGGTAGCTTCAGGGTCTATGCCCATGACTAATTGTACCAGGTCACCGGAGACAGGTCGCCAGCGCACGTAAACACGTTGTTTCTCACTCCCTTCGCCTCCAAATTGTAAATTCACATTCCCAATACCTTTTTGGCCTTTGCGACTGGCTATTTCAGGATAGATCAATAAACGGGGTGGATTAGTAAAATTGTGA
>CAZWZZ010000880.1:0-1627 GCA_964638395.1 uncultured Caldilineaceae bacterium | reverse complement strand
GCCATAGGCCGACTGGTGACCGCCCAGGCCGGTAATAATCCGATTTTTTCCTCCCATTGTTCTACCTCATGAATTGCCTTCAAGCGGGGCAAAATAGGGGACAAGGTCAGTAATAAGGCATCGGTTAAATCGCCATAAGCATCTACGGGTAAAGTAAATAGTTGCCACAAACGGTAGGGTGTTAGTATATCTTTCGCTGTGCCACGACGCTGGGCTTCTTCTGCCAAAATCGTGACGAAAGACTCCCCAAGTTCTTTCGGTACGCTCTCTTCTGTATCTTGATCTATCAAATCTAAAAGTTGAGAATTGTAGCGGTGTCGTACTTGTGGCCGCCCCACAGTAAAGAGTAAATCCTGGCACAAAGGGCGAGGGCTATTATCATCCAATATATCCAGGCAGTAATTATCTGGTAATAAATCAGCCGGAATGAAATGAATGTCTTGTAATTTTGGGGCCGGCATTGATACTTGGGGTGGGGTAAGCGGATAACTCAGTGATCGCACGCGAAAGCGTACCGGCTCTTGCCAGGCTTGGTCTAAGTGGGTATTGAGAACGATAGATCGTTCCATTGCATCGTATTCTACTTCGACCTGTGTTAATTGGGGGCGACGCCGCACCGTGAACAAAGGCCACGATTTTTTGAATAGATGGACATTAATTTCTAAACGATTCCCCTCTTGCAATTTTAGCGCATCGTAAAGCGGATCATTGCCCAACATAGCAGAAAAACGCTTGCGTTTATTGAAATTGATAAAGCGTCTTTCATGAGTGCCAGCAATTTGCAACCAGAAGAACGCAATATCTTGACGGGTGGTCATCGCCTTTAACGTTGTGTTCGACAAATCTTCTAATAATAGCTCCATTTTTTGAAGACGGGGTTCCAACCACACAAAAAAGCGCGGCACGTTCCAGGCTAACGGAATAAGGTCTCCATTACGCTGAATCTGCAAACGGCATCCTTGACGTAGGTCGCGCCACGTAATGTCAAATGTCCCTTCCTCCAGAAACTCAACTATTAAACGCTCTCGGTTGGCAAGTTCGGCCAACTGAACCCCCTTTATTCTGCCTGTGGGCAAGTGCAGCGGGGTGTAGAACTCTGTCATACAAGGAGGGTGAATGATAACATCAGGTAAGTAAGAAAATGCCAGCGTGGTAGACAAAATAGACCGTAAATTTTGTCGCAGTTCAAGGGTGTAACTCCCGGCCCCGAAATCCGCAATTATCGTGCCTACCGGCACACGTAATACCCCGTCTTGGTCAGGAGCCACATCGAGATCACGCAGAGGAATTTGTATAGTCCGCTTTGCCGATTTCAGCCACAGAGAAGTACGGTTGACCAAACGTTGTGTGGCATAAGGAATGTGGAGCCAGATATCAGAACTGGTAAAGGTGGGGGGGACTTTAGAGGACAAATCGGGGATAGGGGCACTCCCTTCAATGGTCGGTTTACCTATTTGAATTCTTTGAGTGGACTGCAACGTGCGTAATATTGTCTCATCTTGTTTGATCGTAAGGGGCAAGCTGATTTCGTAAACTCCCGCTCGTTCATACCCCATCAATAAATCTGGCAAAAACATCTCATCTTCCGGGAAAATTTGTTGATTCTCCTCATCCCATAGCGTGATCC
>CAZWZZ010000879.1:0-3122 GCA_964638395.1 uncultured Caldilineaceae bacterium | reverse complement strand
CCCGCTTCAAGACCGAGTATTACACCTCCTTCCTGGCCGACCGTCAAAATCACGATGCCTGGGTCGAAAGTGACGTCGGCGACGCGGCCACGCGAGCCAACAAAATCTGGAAGCAAGCTCTGGCTCACTACGAAGCCCCGCCCATCGACGAGGCCCTCCGCGAGGCCATCGCCGATTTTGTCGCTCGCCGGGAGCAGGAGTTGGCGGGGGTGGAGCTGTATTCGTGAAACCTGATCTGACGGTTGACTTACAGCGTGATGAGGCTAAAATATTCGCGTAGCGTGTTGTAGGATGAATTTTGCTCATTCCTTTTTCCGCCGCTTCTTAGCCTGCATCAATTGGCGCACTGTGCTTCTGGCCTCGTCGGGTGAAGATTCCTTCGACGATGGCTTCGCCTGGGGCGACGGCTCCGCTTTGGGGGACGAGGCGGGTGGCTGGGGTTTAGTCGCTGCCGGTTCAACCGTAGGGCTGGACGTCGGCTTGATGTCACGCTCCGGCACGACCTCATCTCGCTCCACCGGCTGGCGCTCCTTGACCTTCAACAACCGCCCGGCGCTGGACACTTCCGGCGCGGGGCCTGGCTCGGACCGTTGGGGCAGGCGGCTGCGTATCTTGGCCCACAACAGCCGCACATCCTCCCGGCCAAAAATGACCCGCCGCACCCCAACATCGAGCGGCAGCAGCAAGACCGCCGCCGTCAGCAGCCAGGGCCAGAGCGGGGTGCGGCCCCGGGCCGGGGGTAGCGTATGGGCGAAGGCCGCCGCCGGATCATCCAGGCCAAAGACCTGCCCGCCGCCAATCTCGGCCAGGTCGGGTAGCAGCGTCTCGTCGATGTCCGTCGTCTGGTACTCCGGCGAGTAGCTCATCACAAAGCCCCGCGTCTGGGCGGCGACCACCTCCTCACCCTCCCGCCCGGTGACGTTGAGCAGATAAGTCCCCGTTTCATCGGGGCGGAAGCGACCCTCATACAGCCCTGGCGCAATCTGCTGCATCGTCACCGTCTGCTGTTCCAGGCCGGGCGTGACCAGGGCCAGGCGCATGGCCAGATCGTTGCGATAGCCGCCGTTGCTGCCCAACGCCTCGGCGGTGACGATGGCCTGCTCCCCGTCCATCTGGACTTGCGTCTCCACGGCCCCGCCGCCGCTCTCGACGATGGTCCAGCGCACGGCCTGCGACCAGAAGCGGGGAAACTCCGGCCAGTTGATCCACTGAACCGCCCACTGCCCCTTGGCATCCGATGTCCAGGCCACCGAGCGGCCCAGCCCATACTGCCACTGGGCCAAAATCGGGTCCTGTTCCGCGCCCCCTTGCAACACCAGCCGGGCCGTCAGCTTGGGCGAGGTGGCGACGTAGCCCCGCAGCGGCGGTAACTCGCTCAAGCCCTGCAAAATCGGGCTGGTCCCGACCACCTGCGGGGTGAAATCCTCCTCAACGACGTAGGAGCGGCTGGCCAGGCTGGTCTCCTGGGCGAAAATTTGGGGGATGACCGACGGATCGGCGGTGAAATGGAAACGTCCGTTGCCCACTTCGGCCACATCCTCCAAAAAGGGCGCGTAATTCTCGCCGATGGCCACCACCGAGACGCTGATGCCCTGTCCGGCCAACTCCCCGGCCAATTCGGGGATGCCGGTCGGGTTGGCCCCGCCGTCGGTCAGGAGGACGATGTGGCGTACCTGGGTCGTTTCGTTGACGATGGCCTCGGCGGCCAGCTTCAGCCCGGCGTAAATATCGGTGCCCCCCCCGGCCCGGATCGTGCCCACGAGGCTTTTGATGCCGTCGATGTCGGCCGCCTCGACCGGCGACACCACCCAACTGGCCGAGCCGTCAAAGGCGATGACCCCGACCCGGTCCCACGGCACAAGCAGATCGAGGGAGCGATAGACGGCCTCTTTGGCCAGCTCCACCTTGCGGGGGATGCCCCAGCCAAATTGGTCGGTGCCGCTGGCCTCCATACTGCCCGATTTGTCGATGACCATCATCATCGTCATCCCCGGCAGCCGCTCCTTGTCCTGGATGGTCATCTCCACCGGCAGCGTCTCCTCCAGCGGCGTCTGGAAATAGCCGCCGGGCGCGTAGCTTGCCTCGCCGCCGACCACGACCAGCCCCCGGCCCACGTCCCGGACGTAACTTTGCAGCAGGCTCATCTGGCGCGGGGCCACCTGCGTGGCCGGTACGTTGACCAGGACCACCGCCCGGAATTCGCTCAGTTGGCCCAAATCGGAGGGCAGCTCCGCCGGGCTGATCTGGCTGACCTGGAGGCCGGTCTCTTGCAGACCCTCGGCCAGGGGGCGGCTTTCACCCGGCGTGGTGGTCACCAGCAACACGCTCGGCGGCCCTTCGACCTCGCTGAAAGCGTCGAGGCGGTTGTTCTGGGCGAAGGTGTCGGCGGGCGGGTCGAGACGGGCCTCAAACGTGGTGAACCCCTGCGTTCCGGCCTCCAACGGCAGGACGAAGCTGTTGTCACCGGCCTGGAGGCTGAGCGTCTGGCGGGCCACCAGTTGCCCCTCGCTGAAAATTTGGAGCGGAACCTCGGCCGCCGTGCTGCTGTGAACCTTGACCGTCAAATCAAAATTTTCCCCCTCGTGGAGCGTCGCCGGCGCGTCGAGCGCATCCAGCCGGATGTCGTTGCCGGTTTGGGGCGGCAGCTCCACCACCGACACCTCGACACCGTTGGCCTGGGCTAACTGCACCGCCTGCCGGGCATCCCCCAGATTGGCCCCGCCATCGCTGAGGATGACTATCCGCCGGGCGGCATCATCGGGGAAGAGGGTCAGCCCCAACCGCACCGCCCCGGCGATGTTGGTATAGCTGGCTACGGGGATGGAGGTGGGATCGCTCAAACTTTGGCCGGACGAAACAGGCCGCTCCACCAGCGCATCCGCGCCGAAGAGGATTAGCCCGGCCCGGTCACTCTCCTCCATTTCGGCCAACGCCTCACGGATGTAGGTCAGGCCGACCGCCTGCCCGCCGCTGCCCACGCTGTCGGAGACATCGAGCAGAAAGACCGTCGCCAGGCTATCCGTCGTCTGCACACGGGCTGCCCCGGCCAGCGCCAGCACAATCAGCAGCACGATCACGCTCCGCACCACCAGGCTGGCCCCCTCCCGCCAGCGATACAGCGG
>CAZWZZ010000878.1:0-3127 GCA_964638395.1 uncultured Caldilineaceae bacterium | reverse complement strand
ATGATGCCCAATTTCAAATTCGAGGTCACTAATCGTTCCATACCGCTCCTTTCTGTTGACCATTCAATTGATCGTCGTCACCTTGACTCAACCTGAGACCGCCCCCCATTATACTCCAACTCCCCCCCGCACCCAAACCGTTCACCGAGGGCAATAAAAAACAGCCCTGTCAGGCTGCCTCGGTGTACTAGATAGAGATGGTCGTCGCCCATCCCGCTGACTTTGACTGATAGACTGAGTCAATCCTCAAAAGAGGGATAATTGCTTTCCGACTGCGGATTGGCCCAACTCCAGATGATCTATGCCTCGAAGTTTGGCCTTAGCCAATTCATTCGGTTCAAGTTTGTGCAGCCCGCCGCCATAGACTCGTCCCTCAGCGATTAAATCGCGGGGCGCAATCTGTTGTAGCTGTTGCCATATTGAGCGCAGCAAACGACCATCATTTTTGAGCCGCATGGCCAGAGCCGGTTTGGGGTACAATAATAGATAGACATTGGGGGCGGTGGCGGCTGAGTGGTTCAGTATAAAACGGAAGGGATTATTCTGGGTTGGGGAAATACGGCCCATATAGGTGCATAAAATCGGGGCCGCCGGACGCTGTTCTTGGGCATACCAGGGGGCGCGATGGCGGCACAAATACCGTTTGTGAATTTCTTGCTCAAGGCCCCGTTGCAGATAGTCCCAAACCGAAGGATATTTTTCTTTGATAACCGCTTCGGGCAGGTTACAGTCCAAGAGAAACAGTTGTTTCGCTATTTTTGGATGGCCGGATTGATCCGTCTCAATTTCCTCATATTCTAAATAGCGCGGGCTGGGTAGAATCGGTCGAATGCAGTCGGAGGGCAACTGCCACTCAACGACTTGCCTGGCCGTCAAGATAAAAAATTTGTTAGCCCCTGTGGCAATCCCCCGCTTGACGGAAAACAAATCGGACACGCTGACAACCGGTTCGACGCTTCTGCGGGGGGCGCTTCGAGTCGCATCGAGACGATCCCTGGTCCATTTTGCAGTAGGGTCGAGACTGACCACCGGCCGCAGCACAGATTTATCAGGAGACGTTAAGGAGCCACCGAAAGTAAATTTTACCTGCTGGTCCGGCTGGGACGGGGCGTTTTTGAACCAGACCACCACGGAAGACACAAGCGCATCCTCAAATTGAGTTTGTTGGGGGTTAAAACGATGAATATGCAGTGGAGTAACCTTCTCCAGAAGAAACTGTTTTACCTCGTGACCATAGTTGACTTCGAGAAATTCACTGGGGATCAACCAGCCTGCTAAACCGTCCGGGATCATCCAGCATTGAGCCAGTAATAAGAAGTAACAGTACAAACCGGCCAGCCCGTTCAAGCGGAACCCGGTTTGTGACATCACCAATTGTCTGAGCCGAGTTTTGTCAGGAGCAGACAGGTGGTGATGCCTGACGTAGGGAGGATTGCATATCACTAAGTTGAATTTCTCACTATCCAAAACAGGCGAGGCCACCTTTGTAAAATCAGCCAGGTGGAGTTCCAGGTTCGTGCCCTCCCATAACCTTGAAGCGCCTGCACCATAGTGAGGATCAATTTCATACCCGCTCGCCCGTTCGATCCGGCTGGGGGGAAATGAGCGGAGTAGGGCCGAATAGAATGATCCCGTCCCAAAGGCCGGATCCAGCAAACGTATCTTCTCCGAATTCGGGATCAAGGTTTTGGCATAATTTAGAATGTCGAGAGATAATTTTGTTGGGGTGGCAAACTGACCCAGTCTATTTCGATCTTCCTGAACTTTCTCAGCATCCAATTTTTGTTGTAGACCAAGTCGCTCTTTTTCCAGAGCAGCAAGTTTGGTCGCCTCAACTATGTGCCTATCCATACTGTTCACACCCCAAATTTCGCCAAATCATCGACCCGGTGTTCCCAAACCCAATCAATCCCCTCGGCAGCCTCGTACCCCAAATATCCACTGTCAAAATAGCCACACAGAAACAACACAAAACGAACCTGGTCGCCATATGTATTTCGCAATTGAGCCACCTTGGTTGCTTCCTCTTTGCGCCGTTTATTGGTATTGGTAAAATCTCCGGCCGACTTTGCCTCAATCAACAGGGGGAACTCATCGGCTGTAGGTTGCAGCGGTTTTATGACCACATCGACGGGGATGTTGACGTGATTGGTTCCGGTTTGGGTGGCTTGCCGAACGGGTATGTTACTGCGAAACGCAAAAGTCCCTGCGGCCAATGAATCAAATCTACCCTCAGCCAAAACATACCCCCGTTCTTCCAGCCACGTTCTAATCGTGCCCAACTGTCTTTGTTCTTGTGCATTGCGAATGATCGGATCAGAGACCGCCCCACACAATCTATCAGCCACAATGGTCGCGGCCCGATGCACGTCTACCGCTGATGGTGATTGATGAGTTTTCACCCACAGAAAAATATCTTCATCAACGAGTTGCCTAATAACCCGGCCAATTTTGTCCAGGTCAAGCGTTGCTTGCTGTTTTGCCATCCGAGGCGGCATGCGGTGCTTCGTTTCCATATTGTTGACGAGGTTTGAGGCTACCCCGGCCAAACCGATAAGCCTGTCGCGAGCAATGGGTGGAGCGGTAGCCATTCTGAGAATGGATAGAACCGCCGGATTCTTTTCCAAAATTTGCGGGCTGATGTCGGTCAGATTGCGGGTCGCTTCCAGAGCGTGTTTGACTTGCTTCGTTGTCTCAACACGGCTCTCGCGGTATGCCTTTGGCGCAAAATGCCTGAACCAGTCATTGTAAAAATCTACAG
Organism: uncultured Caldilineaceae bacterium; assembly: GCA_964638395.1. Taxonomy (GTDB): domain Bacteria; phylum Chloroflexota; class Anaerolineae; order 4572-78; family J111; genus CAZWZZ01. Next base: position 366 of record CAZWZZ010000878.1, on the reverse strand, counting down.
AGGCGGCAATGTCCGCTTTCCAACGCTGAGGTTTGTCTAAATTGACAGCCATACTTTGACCCTGGTATCTGGTAATGTGTATCGACCCCATTATACTCCATCACCTCCCCGCACCCAAACCGTTCGCCGAGGGCAACAAAAAACAGCCCTCTCAGGCTGCTTTGTTAAAAAATAATCCGATTCCGGTGTTAACCTTGGGAGGGAACTGCTTATCAGCCCGCAAGCCGACGAATTATCGACCTTAAGATTGATGAAATTTTCACCAAATCTGGTATCATAAACGAAAGTTTACCGATAGCCACCCAATCAGGGGGAAATAACCTTATGGAAACAACCACGGCTCTGGAAGTCAAACATATCGCCAAG
>CAZWZZ010000877.1:0-3140 GCA_964638395.1 uncultured Caldilineaceae bacterium | reverse complement strand
GGGTGCGTCCCAAATTTTAGGAGATAGCATCCTGAGTAGCCCTGAGTCTTTTCCAGGGCGTATCGAAGGGTGCCTTTGGGGTCAGTCGTCTCAAGACGCCGCCTTCAGGAGGCTACTTGTAGCAAACTCCCACACTCCGGGCTACCTCGCGGCTCAGAGCGATGATTTTCTCCCCGATTTGCAGCGTCAGCGGTCCCTCAAAGGGAGCCTGGTCAATCACTGTGACGCTGACCCCCGGCGCTACCCCCGATTTCTGCAAATAGCTCAATTGCGCCGCGTCCCAATCGCTAACCTGACAGATGGTCACGGTCTCACCGACGGCCACCCTGTCCAGCGTAGGGAGGTCGAAATGGGCTACCTGGCCCGCTTTGGTGGGGATCGGGTGGCCATGGGGGTCGGTTTCCGGCGAGCCGAGAAGGATCTCCAGCCGGTCGGCCAGCCGCTCGGAGATGGCGTGTTCCATGCGACAGGCTTCGTCATGAATTTCATCGAGGGCATAGCCGGCCATTTCCACCAAGAAGGTCTCCAGCAGGCGGTGCTTCCGCAGCACGGCTACAGCAATGCGCTCTCCCTCCGGGGTCAAGGTCGTTCCTTCCCGCCATTCGTGGTTGAGATAGCCCTGTTTGGTCAACCGTTTGATCTGCTCGGAGACGCTGGGCGGGCTGACATCCAGCATCTCGGCAATGGCTTTGGTCGAGGCGTGGGGCGCGGTTCGTGTCAGCCGGTAAACGGTGATGAGGTACATTTCAGTTGATTCGCTGTGCATAGTGGCCAGCCCCCGAATGATTTTCAGTAGACCGCAGCATCCTGAGTAAACCGAGGCAGGAGGTTGTATCGAAGCTGTGTCCTGAGCTTGTCGAAGGGGGTGCGATTGCGGTCTACTGAATTTGACGATTTCTGAACTATCTTAGTTGAGGCTGTTCAAAATGCAACTTTTGACGCGCCACGACCCCGACACAAGGTGACAATTTTTCGATTCGCTGATATGATGATTAAAGAACCAGTTCATAGCACCTGTAGGAGTAACTCCGTGCCGAATCAATCCTTTTCTCGACCCGTTTTGATCTCAACCATCCTCTTGCTCACTATTCTGGCCTGCGGCGGTCAGGCTGCCGTTCCCCCCATCCCAACTGAGGTGATTATCGGCCAGCCCGTTGAGACGGCCACCGCGCCCCCACCGTCCCCGTCGCCGACACCCACCTTGACTCGGCCGGCCGTAGCGCCCGCCTTTACCTGGCAGAAATTTACCGCCGAGGCGTTAGGTTTTTCCGTGTTGCTGCCCCAAACCCCGACCGAAACGAACCAAATTATGACCGCCGCCGGTCAGGAAACAGAGATGACCCTGTACTCGGTGGCCGGTCTCTCCGAGGCGGGGACACCCTACACCTATCTGGTCGGCCATATGGCCTTTCCCGAAACGATCCGTGATGCCACCGATCAACAAATCGAACAGCTTTTAGATGAGACCCAAGCCGGGCTGTTGGCCAATTTGCAGGGCCAGATTGTTGAGCAACGGACCGCTCCCCTGGAAGCGTATCCGGGCCGGGAGATCGAGATCAAAGGCGACCAGTTCCGTATGATCTACCGCTTTATCCTGGCCGAAACCGACCTCTATCAAATTGCCGCTCGCATCGAGCCGGGTGCCTCTTTCTCAGCGGATGATGAACGTTTTCTCAACTCGTTCCGGCTGTTGGGGCGTTCGTTGGCCGGGCCATCCACACCGGCCCCGGAAAGCGCCGCCAACGCGAGCCAACCGTTGCCCGCTGTCCCCCAGTGGGAACCCTTCAACTCGGAGACAGGTCAATTCTCCATTCTCTTCCCCACCCCGCCCGAAGAAATTGCCCAACCCATCCCCGGCCAGGCCGCCGAACTGCGCGTTTTCTCAGCCCCGGATAATGACACCGAAACCTTGTATATGGTACTTTACAACGAGCTGCCTCCCATTTTCACCGAGGCTGATGAGACCCTCGTGCAGCAAGCCCTCGATCAAGGCCGGGATGGGGGGTTGCAGAATGTAGACGGCACCCTGGTCAGCGAGGAGAGCGTGTCCCTCGACGGCTATCCCGGTCGAGCCATCGCCTTCACCATGTCCGAGGGGCAAGTGCCCGGCGGCGGGCAGGGTGCGGCCCACTTTTATCTGATCGAGGATCGCTTTTTTCAACTGTTGGTCATCGGTCAGGGCGATGCGTTGCCCCGCGAGGATGTGGCGCAGTTTTTTGCTTCGTTTGAGGTGATCGAGTAATTGACCCAAATGCCCAAACACCGAGACACCGAATACGGCCAAGAGTTATTCGACCGCCTCAGACAAATAGCCGGGGTCGATAGCAGCGACCTCGACGTGCCCATAGCCGTCGGCACGCACCGGGGCGAGGAGCTGCGGAAGATGAAGAAGTTCCGCTTCCAACTGCTCCACCGTTGGCTGGTCGAGCATCTGGAGCCGTGCCGGGTGGCCGACATCGGCGGCGGCAAAGGCTTGCTAACCTACCTCTTGCAGCAGAGCGGCTGGCAAGCTACCGTCATCGACCCGGTCAGCCAGGCCCTCCCCACAAAATACAAAGACATCACCACCGGTAAACGGGTACGGATTGCCCCCACCGAACGGGTGCGACGCATCGACCGGCCCTTCGAGCCGGTGCTGGACACGCACTTTGATCTGCTGATCGGCATGCACGCCCACGGCTGCAATGCGGCCATCATCGACACGGCGACGGCCACCGGCGGCGGCTTCGTTCTCTTTCCCTGCTGCGTCATCGACGAGCCGTTTTATCCCCCCCTCGGCGTCCGCTGGCTCGAAAGCGTGGCCGATTACGCCGTCCGCCAGGGCCATACGGTCTACCCCTTCCGCCTCAATTTCAAGGGCCAAAACATTGGCCTCTGCGCTCCGGGCCGCTGCCGGGTTTGGTAGGATGGAACGGAACAAAAATAATCAGTCAAAATCCGTTACATCCTGTATATCCGTGTTCTTCGCTTGCAACAAGTTTTCCAGTCGGTCTAAAATCTACTCCGATTGCCCCACTTGCTGTATATTTACCCTCTTTTTGCCAAACAAATGACGCTTTAACTCTCTTAAAGGTCTGGTATAATATCCACTCTATAGATTTCTGGAAGGGTGGAAACGTGAAAGATTGGAAAATTGGAAG
>CAZWZZ010000876.1:0-3156 GCA_964638395.1 uncultured Caldilineaceae bacterium | reverse complement strand
TATCTGTCCGATACACGAAAACAAACGGAACCATCGCAGACGCCCCCCGTAATCGAGGGGCGTCTGTTGTTATTTTAACGTTCGTTGACAGTCTTACCGCTTTCGTGGTAAAATTACCCATCTTATGTTGATCCAATAAATTTCAGCAAAACAATAATGCACGTTGTCTATTCAATCCCCCCCAAAACGGGATGTTGTCAAAATATTATGCGTGAGTGACAAGGTCGTTGACTATCTCTATAGCCCAAGCCTGGGTGACCGGTTAACCGACATCGACTTTATTCTTGGCTGTGGCGATCTACCCTATTACTATCTGGAATTTCTGATATCGATTCTCAATAGACCCCTTTTTTATGTACACGGCAATCACGACCCGGAAAAAGAATATCTGGCGGATGGCTCGTTTGTGACCGGACCGAGCGGGGGAGTCAACCTGCATTGCTCCACGTCCCAAGAGCGTGAGGTGCTGTTGGCCGGTCTCGAAGGCTCCATCCGCTATCGTGATGGTCTCTTTCAATACACGCAGCGAGAAATGTGGTACAACGTCTTTCAACTGCTACCCAGATTACTCATCAACAAACTGCGCTTCGGACGCTATCTCGATGTGCTGATCGCCCATTCACCACCTTACGGCATCCACAACGGTGAAGATCACGTCCACATTGGCTTCCGGGCCTTCTTGTGGGTGATGGAGATGTTCAAGCCCCGGTATCTGGTGCATGGCCACCGGCACATCTACAACCCGACGGAAGTCGCCAAGACTCAATATTTGGAAACGACGGTCTTGAATATTTACCCTTACAAAATTTTAGAAATCGAGGTGCCGGTATGAGTGATAGCTTGCGCGTCGCCTTTCAAGGGGAACGGGGCGCTTACAGCGAGGCGGCGGCGGTCACGTTTTTTGGAGAGACGGTCCAGCCCCTCCCTTGCAACGATTTTGACGATGTCTTTCAAGCCGTTACCCACCGGCAGGCGGAGCGGGGGATTTTACCGCTGGAAAATTCGTTGGGGGGCAGCATCCACCGCAACTACGACCTGCTGCTGCGGTATGAGCTATTCATCGTCGGCGAGGTGCAAATCCCCATCGCCCACCAATTAATCGCCCAACCCGGCGTCACGCTGGCCGATGTCAAGAAAGTTTACTCCCACCCCCAGGGCTTGGCCCAATGTGAACACTCTATCACCAAGCTATTGCCCGGCGTGGAGCGGGTAGCCACCTACGACACGGCCGGCAGTGTCAAGATGATTAAGGAGCAAAATATCCGGGATGGGGCCGGGCTGGCCAGCCGCCGGGCGGCAGAGATCTACGAAATGACGATTCTCCAGCCCGATATGCAGGATGACGTTGAGAATTACACCCGCTTCGCCATTGTTGCCCCCGAACCGGTAGCGGCGACCGGCGAGGCCAAAACCTCGATTGTCTTTTCGATGAAAAATATGCCCGGTGCCTTGTTCAAATGTTTGGCTGTCTTCGCTCTGCGGGACATCGACTTGACGAAAATGGAGTCGCGGCCCCTCCAGGGCAAACGGTGGCAATATTTCTTCTACATCGACTTTGCCGGGAGCCAGGAAGAGGAACGCTGCAAAAACGCGCTCAGTCACCTGGGGGAAGTGACGACCTATCTGCGGGTGCTTGGTTCCTACGAGCGGGGCGTCTGAGGAAAAGGCAATGAGTAACGAAGCCAAAATCATCAGTGTCTTCGGCAGCAGCGCCCCCGAGCCGGGATCGGCGGATTACGAAGCGGCTCGCACAGTGGGCCATCTGCTGGCCAAAGCGGGCTTTGTGGTACAAACGGGGGGCTATGGAGGCACAATGGCCGCCGCCAGCCAGGGGGCGCATGAAGCCGGCGGGCACGTCATCGGCGTGACCAGCGCCCTGATGGAAACGTTCCGCCCCATCCCGGCCAATCGCTGGGTCACCGAAGAGATCAAACATCCGACCCTGCGGGAGCGGCTGCTCCATTTGATCGACCGCTGCGAGGGGGCCATCGTCATGCCCGGCGGTATCGGCACCCTGTCGGAATTGTCCCTGATGTGGAGCTTTTTGCAAGTGGCGGAAATTCCACCCCGACCCCTTGTTCTGGTCGGCGGCTTGTGGCAGCGCACCCTGGCCGCCTTTATCGACCGGGATTACGTCCGGCCCGACCATGAAGCCTTGCTCACCATCGTCCGCAGTGCGGATGAGGCGGTGCAGGCGATCATCGAACAAGTCGGGAGCTAAGTTTTTAACACATTCATCGTCAACAAATTAACACGTCAGGATAAAGCTATGTCCCTAACCGACTCCGTAACCATTAGACCCGTTGAGCTGGATGATTTACCGGTCGTCGCCCAGATTCAGGCTGCCAGTTTTGGGGGTGAGGCCGATGCGGCTCTGGAGCGTCTCCACAACAATCCCCGTTACAACCTCTCCCACATCATCGCTGCCGACTACGACGGCCAACTAATCGGCTCGGCCATTGCCTTCCCCGCCAAGATGTGGCTCAGCGGCGTGCCGTTGAGCGTCGGCGCGGTGGCCGGGGTGGCTACCTCGCCCGACTATCGCCAGAATGGCGTGGCTGCCAAAATGATGGAGTTTTTGATTGCCCGCATGCAGGCCGAGGGACACGCTTTGTCGGTTCTTTATCCCTTCTCCCACCACTACTATGAGAAGTTCGATTATGCCCCGATCAGCGACTCCCACGCCTACCGCATCGCCACCGATAACCTGCTGACCTCCGCCGAGGGGGAGCAGGTGCGTCCCTTTGCCCCGGATGATCTATCGATGTTGCGGGTGATATACAAAGGGCAGATGACCTGGCACAATGGCTGGTTCAGCCGCAGCAACGCCTGGTGGAGCGAATTGGTCGAACGCTGGTCTCAATTGGTCGTGTTCGAGAAAGAGGAGATGATCGAGGGCTACTGCGCTTACGAGATCAAAACTGATGACCAGGGCCGGGAGGTGCTGAGGATAATCGAACTGTTTGCCGTCGAAGGGGAGGCTTATCGGGGGCTGTTTAGCTACCTGGCCACCCAGACCGGGGCCGACATCATCGACTATCTGGCCCCTCCCCAGGCGCCGCTGCGCCACCTGCTCAAGCGGCCTGTGGCCGAAGGGGGACAAAATCGAGGCTGGATTTTCAACGATCTGTGCCACATCACCCCCGGCCCGATGGG
>CAZWZZ010000875.1:2054-3162 GCA_964638395.1 uncultured Caldilineaceae bacterium | reverse complement strand
ACCCTCATCACGCTCACCGGCGCTGCTGTGGCCCTCATCACCTGGTTTATCACCCGCAAATCCCCCAATCTCCCAATCTCCCAATCTCCCACCCTCCCAATCTCCCACCCTCCCAATCCCCCAATCTCCCAATCTCCCACCCTTTTCCCCCTCTTCCTATGGCTCATCTTCGGTCTCCTCCTCCTACAAATGGTCACGCTACTGGAACCCTTTCGCCGCAATCCGCGCTATCTGGTGATGTTCCTGCCCCTCTTCTACCTCATCGCCGCCCACGCCGTGGCCGCTCTACTACGCATTACGTTTCACGTTTTACGTTTTACCCCCTCGCCCATGCTGCAAACGGCCCTGTCCCTGATCTTGCTTACTTTTTTTGTCACCATCGGCTTCAACGATCTGCGGATTGCTCTACTGACGCCCGAACCGGCCTACGAGCGAGCCTTCGCCACCGTGCGGGCCGAGTGGCAGCCCGGCGATCTCCTGCTGACGATGAACACGCCCGCCGCTGAACTGTACGTGGGGCAGGTTGATGGCTTTACCGTCCAGAATGAGGCCGACCAGTTTTTGCTAAATACCGAAACCGGCCCCGTAGACCGTTGGGTCGGCGTGCCCTGGATTGGCCAGGCCGCCGCCTTCAACGCCGCCCTCAACAACCACCGCCGGGTCTGGTTCGTCATCGACACCATTCGCCAGCCGGTCTATTTTCAGGGGAACTGGCTGGCCATTCTCAACACTCAGATGGGGGAGCCGTTCTGGGCCGACGATAACGCCCTCGTCTACCGCACCCGCCCCGACCGCCGCCCGCTGCCGACCCAACCGGAGCAATTGGTCGAGACCACGGTCGGCGATTCCATTGAATTGATTGGTTACACGATCAGCGATCAGCAAATGCCAGCCCCAAATTCCCAACTCACTCTGACCCTTTTTTGGGAAACGGCGGCCACGCTGCCGACCGATTACACCGTTTTCCTCCATCTGCGCGACCGGGATGGCGCGACTCTGGCCCAACGTGACGGCCTGCCGCTGAATGGGGCCTATCCGACTAGCCGCTGGCAGCCGGGCGAAACCGTCATCGACCCCATCGACCTGCCCCTGCCGGAGGATTTACCGC
>CAZWZZ010000875.1:0-2044 GCA_964638395.1 uncultured Caldilineaceae bacterium | reverse complement strand
TACGACCTGTTCACCGGCCTCTACCGCCTCGATACCCTGGAGCGCCTGCCCGTGACCGACGACACCAGCGGCGAAAACGCCATCCCCCTCGGCCAGGTGACGCTGCCATGAAACCAGCCCGCCCCGAAACGTCGCGTGTTAACAACCAGGTGTCGCCAAATACGGTTTACGCTTCACGCATTACGTCTCACGCTCCTCGTCTCACCGCACTGCTGCTGTTTGTGATAGCTCTGCTGCCCCGCCTGCCCGGCCTGGGACGTTTCCTGACCAGCGATGAGAACACCAACATCTTCTTCGCCGGAAGCGACGTCATTGCCGCCTTTTTGCAGGGGGATTTGCGGGGAACCTATTGGCATTTCTACCCCGGCGTGACGATGAGTTGGCTGGATGCCCTGGGGATGGCCGGACAGTACGGGCTGGAGCTTCTGTCCGGGAGGCGTGTGCCGCCTTTTAACGAATACATCTACGGCGATATTCTGTCCCTGGTCATCGCTAACCGGCTGCCCTACGCCATTTTGACGGCGGCGGGCGTGGCGGCCCTCTATCTATTGGCCCGGCGTCTGCTGCCGGAGCCGGTCGCCCTGCTGGGGGCGCTTTTTCTGGCCTTCGATCCCTTCTATCTGGCCCACTCCCGCGTCGCCCACGGCGATGCGCCCGTGGCCGTCTTTATGAGCCTCTCAGCCCTGACATTTTTCATTTACGGCCAACAAACCCTGGCCGCCAATAAAGTCAGCCCCCCACAGGGAGAAAAAAAGCCAAGGATTCCCCCCACTGGGGGGCCAGGGGGGCTACAGCCCCTCCGCCAACCGATGCTCCTCGCCTCGGCCATCTGTGGCAGCCTGGCCGCCCTGACCAAAGCCCCCGGCCAATTTATGGCCCTCTTTATCATCGGCATGGCCGTCATCTACGGCCTGTTACAAATCCGGCTCCTGTCACGACAACCGACAGTAGTAAATCGTCAGCCATCGTCCAACACAGAACTACACGCTTCCCGTTTTACGTTTTACGTTTTACGTATCACGTCCCACTGGCTGACCGTCATCGCTATCTGGGGCCTCGTCTCCCTGGCCGTCTTCGTTCTCCTGTGGCCCAGTATGTGGGTCGATCCGGTCGGCACCTTTCGACAAATGCTCGCTGAAACCTTCGGCAAAGTCAACGAGGGCCACCTGGTCTACTTCTTCGGCCAGCCGACGCTCGACCCCGGCCCCTGGTTCTACGCCTACGTCATTCCTTTCCGCCTGACGCCAATCATTCTAATTGGCACGCTTTTATCACTCCTGGCCGTAATTCCTGGCCTGCACTCAAGCATCCCGCAAAGCAATGAAAAATCATACATTTCTCCCCTGTTTTTGCTATGGCTCTTCACCCTCAGCCTGCTGCTTTTTGGTAATTTCAGCCCCAAAAAACAAGATCGCTACCTGCTCCCCCTCTTTCCCTTCCTCAACCTGATCGCCGCCCTCGGCTGGCTCGGCTTTTTTAATCTGGTCATTCATCTCCTAAAATCACGTCTCCCCAATCTCCAATCTCCAATCTCCAATCTCCTCATCGCCCTGCTTCTACTCCTCCATCTCCTGCCAACCTTCACCTACTACCCCTACTACCTGACCTACTTCAACCCTATGTTTGGCGGACCAACCCGCGCCGCCGAAACGACGCTGATGGGCTGGGGCGAGGGGATGGAGCAGGTGGCGGCCTATCTCAACACCAAACCCAACGCCGCGCACCTGTACGTGGCCTCGACGCCGTCCCAGACATTGCTGCCCTATTTCGTCGGGACGGGTGAAAATTTCTACACGAATGACATCGCGCTCCGGGCCGATTACGTCGTTCTCTACCTGGCCCAAATGCAGCGTTTGGCCCCCAGCCCCGACATCGTCCGCTATTTCGAGGCTCAGGCGCCGGAGGAAATTATCACCCTCCACGGCGTACCTTACGCCAAAATCTACCCCGGCCCCAAACTCATTACCACCGACATGCCGCCGCAGGCCACCCCCGCCAACATCGGCCTAAGCGACAAAATCCGTCTGGCCGGTTATACCATACA
>CAZWZZ010000874.1:0-3162 GCA_964638395.1 uncultured Caldilineaceae bacterium | reverse complement strand
ATGACAAAATTTATGGAAACTGGCCCAATCTTCATTCCAAACCGGGAATTGCTGTCTCCGGGTATAGATGGGCTGGGTCGATAAGTTGGAATTTGAAAGCCTAACTATAGATTATCTTGTAAGGAATGAGTGTGGTATGATATGCAGGTAAGATTCGGCGGACAGGATAAAACAGAATTGGGTAATTGTCAGTAGACCGCAATCGCACCCTTCGATACAACCTCATCCTTCGGTTTACTCAGGATGCTGCGGTCTACTGATTGTTACAAAAATTATGATCGCACAGTTCGATACAATTTGTTTGATGTGAAAAGGGTATATTTACTATGTCTATACAGCCAACTCAATTATCATTCAGTGAAATTCTAAAGAAAAATTCTGGGGGCACATATCGTCAGCAATTAATTGAGTTGCTCTCTCAAGATTTGGACTTCCATAATCAAAATAGTAAATATGCTACCCACGATTTTCATGCGTTTCCTGCTAAATTTCCACCCCAATTACCAGATAAATTTATTCACGGTCTAACAAAACCCGGTGATATTGTACTCGATCCAATGAGTGGTTCAGGTACAACTGTATTGGAAGCGTTTCTCAATGAAAGATACGGCATTGCATTTGATATTGATCCCCTGGCTCTTTTAATTATTCGAGTAAAAGTGTCTCAATATGATCCCTATGATCTGTCGGAATTTGGAAGGCAAATAATTTATAACGCCAGACTATCTGTGGATAAAAAAGATTATGAACTCCGTGATAGCTTGATTGAACGTTGGGATAAAAAGACGAAAGAATTTATTGATTACTGGTTCGCACCTGAAACTCAGGTTGAATTATTAGCATTGTTAACTGAAATAGAAAAAATTGATGATGAAAAAATAAAATCATTTTTCCTACTCGCCTTTTCAGCAATTATCATCACGAAATCGGGGGGAGTCTCTTTGGCCTTTGACTTAGCCCATACACGTCCGCATAAAGCTAAGGTGGCTATATCCCAAACAGGGGAACTTTTGTTTGGTGAACAGTTGATTGATAATCCTGCGCCCAGAATAAAGTTCCTCACTAAAACTTTACGGTCTGCGATAGATGACTTTGAAAAAAGAGTGAGGCAAAACATTAAAAGTATTCTTGCCGTCGATGCGAAAGGTTTGATTGACCCCCTTGTAGAAGTTAGTAACGCTGAGTCAATCCCCATCGAAGAAAATTCCATAGATCTGATCGTTACGTCTCCCCCCTATGCGTCCAATGCAATTGATTATATGCGTGCTCATAAATTCTCATTGGTCTGGCTGGATTATCCGATTACTGACCTCGGCTTAAAGCGAAAGCATTATATCGGCGGTGAGGCGATTAGCGGCATAGAATTTGAGGAAATGCCCCCAGAGACTACAAAAATTATCGAGAAAATAGCCAATCTTGATGCTAAAAAAGGGTCTGTCCTGCATCGGTACTATTCTGAAATGAAACGAGTGCTTGAGGAAATGTATCGTGTTTTAAAACCACAAAGAGCAGCCATTGTCGTGGTAGGCAGTTCCATAATGAGAGGTCAAGACACAGAAACGCATAACTGCTTGGTTGACATCGGTAAGAGCGTTGGCTTTGATGTTCCCAAAATTGGGGTACGTAACCTGGACCGTAATCGTCGTATGTTGCCGGCCGGGTCTAATGTCAATTTAGAGTCCCAAATTCAACAACGAATGCACGAAGAGTACGTAATCGGTTTTTACAAACCGCCGGTTCGTTAATTTTTCTGTGGGCCAGGAGAACAAAATGAGTATTCTGGAGTTACGCCAAGCGTATCATAAACGCATCTGCCAGAACATTATCAGGATTACCCGCCGTACAAAACGAAAGAAGCGCCGAGGTGTCGTTGAGGAAATTGATGTCGAGTATCCTAATTTTGCCGATGTTGGTAATGTAGCGAGTATGCAAATTGCCTGGGGGATCGTCGAACGCATAGGCTGTTTGGGGCAAGGAACTGAAATTCGCGGGCAAACATCGGGTGGTCGTTTTGAGAATGTCACGCAAGATTTTCTCCAACAATCATTTGAACTTTTACAACATCTTCGACCTGGCAATTGGCAGTATTCAACACAGTTGCCCATTTCGCAGTTTGACCAGTATGAGCATCTGGCGAACCTCGAAAAAATCGTTGAGGACAACAGTGAGTTAGCTTCTGCTTTGGGGACAGATTATATCATTACGCCAGATATTTTGATTGGTCGATGGGCTGTGACAGATCAAGAAGTAAATCAGAGTGCGATTATTGTGGAGCGTGACGATGAGATGGCGAAATTAACCCCTTTGCGTGGAGCGAACTCCGATGACTCTCGCCTAATTTTACACGCAAGTATTTCGTGCAAATGGACTCTACGGAGCGACAGAAGCCAGAATGCCCGAACCGAAGCGTTAAATCTGGTCCGTAATAGAAAAGGAAATTTGCCTCACATCGTTGCCGTAACTGCCGAGCCTTTACCAACGCGGCTGGCCTCCCTGGCTTTGGGAACGGGTGATTTGGATTGTGTTTATCATTTTGCCCTGACGGAACTGAAAGAAACGCTGGCGGAAATTGAGAACGAAGATCAAATGGATATGCTCTCGATACTAATCGAAGGCCGAAGATTACGGGATATAAGTGATTTGCCGTTTGATTTGGCAGTTTAGCTACAGATCAAAGTTGATTGACACGAACCATTTACTTGTCTTTTTTGTTGGTTGGTTCCACGGTTCGGTGTTGGGCCGCTCCCGGACGCCGGAGCGTCCCGGCTGCGGGCCGACGGGGAGCGCCGGAACGAGGAAAAGATTAAAAAATCACCTTGTTGGAGCCACCCGGTGGCTGTGCTATAATACCGAAACCTTGATCGCCAGGAGGTGACGGATGGCTGATGTAGTCTTAGAACAACGGATGACCAAATTGGAAGAAGCAATGGCGGAGATGGCCCAAACGGTGGCTCGCACCAGTGCGACGGTAGATCGAACGAGTGCCTCGGTGGATCGTTTATCACAGGAAATGCGCGAGTTCAAAGAGGAAATGCGTGAATTCAAAGAGGAAATGCGGGAGTTCAAGGAAGAATCTCGATTAAGTCGGGAAAAGAGCGACGCCGATTTACAGGCATATCGAGCGGAACAGCAGGCCATGCGGCGGGAGTTCAACAAACAGCA
>CAZWZZ010000873.1:0-3170 GCA_964638395.1 uncultured Caldilineaceae bacterium | reverse complement strand
TTATATGTATGGGATTATTCGTACTCTGCAAGCCCAGCCGGGCAAAAAAGAAGCGTTAATCAAGGTATGGACAGAAACGGCTGCCACGTCTCTAAAGCGGCAGCCGGGTTTGAAGAATCTGTACCTGCTGGACAAGCCCAACAGCGATGAATTATTGCTGGTCAGTATATGGGAAACAGTAGCACAGGCGCAGGCGTGGCAAACCAGTGCCGCGCATCAAAGCGCAGAAGCCGAAGTTATGACCCTGGCGATCGGGCCGCCGGACATAGCTTCCTATGAAGTGGAGGTTCATTTATGAAAACGTGCCTGGTTAAAGGTAGATTAACATATTGCCAAAGTATATAAAACTTATAAGAGGAAAACTATTATGAAAACAGGATTAAAGACTCTAACTTTGCTGTTGGCCCTGATCATAACCGGGGTCTCCTTCTCGAGCAAGGTTACCGCCCAAACCGAGGTAACCTGCACCGAAACCGTTGCGGTTCAGGCCGACGATTGGCTGTCGAAACTGGCTGAGAAATATTACGGCGACCCGCTGGCCTTTCCGGCCATTTTTGAGGCGACCAACGCCAAAGCTGCCAGCGATGACAGCTTCACGCCCATTGATAATCCCAACCTGATCGAAGTTGGCTGGAATTTGTGCATTCCCAGCGCCGGTGATGCCCAGGCGATGCTGGATTTCGAGCCGTTGCAGGTAACCGTCAGTATTCTGCCCCAGAAATATTTTGTGGAACGGATCGGGGGACAATATGTCGTCCCAACGGTGATGGTTCTACCCGGTGAAAGCCCGGCCACCTACGAACCAAAGCCGGAGCAGTTGACTGCTCTGAGCGAAGCCAAGGCTTATTTCCGCATCGGGGTGGTGTTTGAGAACGCCTGGATGGATCGCTTTGCGGCCGTCAATGACAACATGCTGATCGTCGATACCCGGGAGGGGGCTAATTTACGCTCGTGGGAAGGAGCGCCGGACAAGATCGATCCCCACATTTGGCTTTCGCCGGTGGAAGTCAAAGTTCTGGCCCGGACCATCAAAGATACCCTGACCGAACTCGACCCGGAACATGCAGATACCTTCCAGGCCAACCTGGACAGCTTTATCGCCGATATTGATGCTTTAGATGCCGACATTCGCCAGACGTTGGAAGGTGTCACAGACCGCAAGTTTATGGTCTTCCATCCGGCCTGGGGCTACTTTGCCCGCGATTACGAGTTGGAGATGATCCCGATCGAAGTCGGTGGGCAGGAACCCAGCGCAGCCGAGTTGGCGGCCTTGATGAGTCGGGCCCAAGAGGAAAATATCAGGTTTGTTTTCGCTCAACCGGAGTTCAGCACCAAAGAGGCGGAGACAATTGCTCAGGAAATTGGTGGGGAGGTACTCCTCATCAGCCCGCTTAATCCTGATTGGTTAACCAACCTGCGTTACGTGGCCGACACCTTTGCCCAAGTGTTAAGCCAATAGACAACGTAAGTAGTTCAACAATGTCACATTCGCCCCCCTAGCCCCCCAGCGGGGGGAATTTCTGGCTTTGCTCCCCCCTTTGGGGGGCTGGGGGGGCTTTTCAGGGTCAGATTATGTTAACGTGACATTGTAAAAGTAGGACCAGGCACAAGAAAAATAGGGCCAGGGTGGTTTGGCAAAAGGGTGAACCTGACACTGGCCATCCTGGCTCGATTAGAATCTGTTTAAGGATACAAGATGAACGACACAGAACTAAGAGAAGACCCGTCAGAGATTATCTCAATTTGGAATTTATGGGCCGGCTATCAAAATGAACCAGTATTGGAGGATATCAACCTGACGGTCAAGGAGCTGGATTTCATTGGCTTGATCGGCCCCAACGGCGGCGGCAAGACAACGTTGCTCAAGGTACTGTTGGGCCTGCTGACGCCCAGCCAGGGCGAGGTGCGCATCTTGGGACAGCCGGTCAAAACAGGCCGGCGGCACATCGGCTATGTTCCCCAACTGGTTGAATTTGACCGGGATTTTCCGGTCAATGTGTGGGATGTAGCCCGAATGGGGCGGTTGGGGCAGCGTGGCCTGCTGCGGTGGTATTCGGCCGGAGATGATGAACTGGTCGCCGAGGCGTTGGAAAAAGTAGACATGCTGTCTCTCCGGCAGCGCCCGATTGGTGAACTGTCCGGGGGGCAACGGCAGCGGGTCTACATTGCCCGCGCTCTGGCCGGGCAGCCAAAAATTTTGCTGTTGGATGAACCAACAGCCAGCGTTGACCCCAAAATCAGCAATAACATCTACGACTTACTGAGCCGCCTCAATCAGCAGATCACCATTGTGATGATTTCCCACGATATGGGCGCCATCTCCTCCTATGTCAAAACGATTGGCTGTTTGAACCGGCGATTATTTTACCACGGCACCAAAGAGATTACGCCCGCTATGCTGGAACATGCCTACCAGTGCCCGATTGATCTCATTGCTCACGGTATCCCCCACCGGGTTCTGGCGGAGCACGAGACAGAGGAGGTGACGGCATGATAGAGCCTTTGCTGGAAGCCCTCCAGTTTGGATTTATGCGGAATGCCCTGTCGGCCGGTTTGCTGGTCAGCATCGCCTGTGGGGTGATTGGCGCTTTTGTTGTGGTCAAACGGATTGTTTTTATCAGCGGCGGTATTGCTCATACGGCCTATGGTGGCATTGGGCTGGGCTATTTCTTGGGGGTCAATCCGATTCTGGGGGCAGTTCTCTTCAGCCTGTTGGCCGCCATCGGTATGGGATGGGTCCAGCGTAATACCCGCCAGCGCGCCGATACCATTATCGGGGTGATGTGGGCCATTGGGATGGCCATTGGCATCATCTTTATTGATCTGACGACGGGTTACAAGGCCGACCTGATGAGTTATCTGTTCGGTAGCATTCTAACAGTTCCCGCCGGCGACCTGATGATTATGGCGGCCTTGAATGTCGTCATCATAATCCTGGTTGGACTGTTTTACAAGGAGTTATTGGCCATCTCTTTTGATGAGACCTTTGCCACGGTGCAAAACGTCCCCGTCGATACAATCTATATTATTTTGCTGACCATGATTGCCCTGACGGTAGTGATGATGATGCAGGTGGTGGGCCTGATTATGGTCATTGCCCTGTTGACAATGCCGGCGGCTATTAGCGGGCAGTACGTAAAAGATATGAAGAAGATGATGGTTCTGGCCGC
>CAZWZZ010000872.1:0-3172 GCA_964638395.1 uncultured Caldilineaceae bacterium | reverse complement strand
GTTGTTATATTCAGGGCAGCTTTCATTACCGAGTTATTTTCTTGATCTCAATCAATCTGCGCCACGTTACCCTCTTTGTGGAAACGACTGGCAATGGCATTACACCCCTTCAACACGAGCCAAATCCGTGACTGGGCGATTCTGGGCCGGAAACCGCCAGTCAGGGCAGAGCCTCCTTATGGGACGGACTGGCTTTGAGCCACCACGGTTTAATGTAGAGCTATCCGGCGAGACCAAGACTCTGTAACTTAGATGCAACCTGGATGTAACTAACCTGTGTTAGACTCCACCTAGATAAAGTTTAATCAGTAGACCGCAATCGCATCCTGAGTAAACCGAGGTACGAGGTTATAGCGAAGGGTGCTGCGGTCTACTGTTAATACCCTTATTGGGTTTTTCTACTCCAACCTGTTAATTTACCACTGAAAGGAGTTATATCTCATGGAATTCGGCGTTCCGAAAGAAGTACGTGATTTGGAAACCCGCGTCGGATTGACCCCGGCGGGCGTCGTCAGTCTGGTACGCGCCGGACATACAATTTATATCGAGCAAAATGCCGGCAGCGGCGCCGGTTTTAGCGATGAAGAATATAGCCGGGCCGGGGCGCAGATTGTCTACTCTGCCGCCGAAGCCTACGGTCGCGCCGAGGTTGTGGTCAAAGTAGCCCGGCCCACCGCCCGCGAGCATAAGCTATTTCGTCCCGGCCAGACTATCTTTTCCTTCCTCCATCTCTCCGTTTCCTCGCCCGACCTCCTCCACGCCTTTGCCGAACGGGAAATCACGGCCATTGCTTACGAGATGATCCAGACCGATGATGGTTATTTGCCGGTCATGGTTCCCACCAGCGAAGTGGCCGGTCGCCTGGCCCCACTCATCGCCGGGCGGTTGTTGATGAATGACCACGGCGGGCGAGGGGTGCTGCTGAGCGGTATTCCCGGCGTTCCGCCGGCCGCCGTCGTCATCATCGGGGCTGGCGTGGTCGGCGTCAACGCGGCCCGAGCTTTTCTGGGCCTCAACACCAATTTAATCATCCTTGATCGGGATTTGAGACGCCTGGAGGCCGTGGATGACCTGTTCAACGGCAGCATCCCGACGATGATCTCCAACCGGTACAACCTCAACAAAGCCGTGGCCTTTGCCGATGTCCTGATCGGCTGCGTCCAGGTTCCCGGTCAGCGAGCGCCTATTCTCGTTACCCGAGAGATGGTCCGCCAGATGCGACCGGGGTCGGTTCTCATCGATCTGGCGATCATCAACGGGGGCTGTGTCGAAACCAGCCGCCCGACCACCCTCAGCGATCAAACCTACGTTGAGGAAAATGTGATCCATCACTGCGTGCCAAATGTGACGGCCAGCGTGGCCCGCACCGCCAGTTACGCTCTGACCAATGCCGCCCTCCCCTGCCTGAAAGCCGTCGCCGAAAATGGCGGCCTTGACGGTATGCTAGGGCAGCGATCCTCCCTGGCCAGAGGGGTCAATCTCTATCGAGGCAAAGTAGCCCATCCTGACATTGCCGCTGCTCTAAACCGAGACCTGGAAATTCAACTACCGACGACAGGAGCAATAAAATGAATTGGGAAGCTATTTATCGCCGTAAAGTAACCGATCTCGATACGGCCCTCTCTCCTATCATTTCCAGTGAACGCATCTATCTGGGGGGTGGGGCCGGGGTGCCGCTGACGCTCATCGACGGGCTGATGCACCGGGCGCCGCTAATCCGCAATGTAGAAGTGACTCACATTTTGACCTTCGCCGATGCGCCTTACGTCAACCCGGAACACGCCGCCTCCTTCCGCCACAACGCCCTGTTCATCGGCCATAACGTCCGTAAGGCCGTGCAGGAGGGGCGGGCCGATTTTACGCCGGTCTTCCTGTCGGAGATTCCCGGCCTGTTTCGGAACGGGGCGATGCCTATCGACGTGGCTCTGGTGTCGCTGTCGCCGCCGGATGAACACGGCTTTTGCAGCTTTGGTGTCGAGGTCGGCACCACCAAACCGGCGGCCGAGGCGGCCCGCGTCATCGTCGCCGAAATCAACCAGGAGATGCCCCGCACGTTGGGGGACAGCTTTATCCACGTCAGCCAACTGGATCACATCGTCGAGGCCGACTATCCGCTGCCGGAATCGCCCCAGGGCGGGGCTTCCGACGTTCATATGCAGATCGGGCAGATCATTGCCAATATGATCGAGGATGGAGCTACCCTGCAACTGGGCATCGGCAGTATTCCCGATGCGGTCTTGAACTGCCTGAACAACCATAAAGATTTGGGGGTTCATTCGGAGATGTTCTCCGACGGCATCGTCGATCTGGTTGAAGCGGGGGTCATTACCTGCGCCAAGAAGACCTTCCATCCGGGCAAAGTGGTGGCCGGATTCCTGTTTGGCACCAAACGGCTGTATGAATTTGTCAACAACAACCCGATCATCGAGCTACACCCGACCGATTACGTCAACGATCCCTTTAACATCGCCAAGAATGAGAAGATGGTCTCCATCAACTCGGCCATCCAGGTCGATTTGACCGGCCAGGTGTGCGCCGATTCGATTGGCACCAGCTTCTACAGCGGCGTGGGTGGCCAGGTCGATTTTGTGCGGGGCGCGGCCCGCTCCAAGGGGGGGCTGCCGATCATCGCTTTCCCCTCGACCACCAAAAATGGGGAGATCAGCCGCATCGTGCCCACGTTGACCGAGGGGGCCGGGGTGGTCACCACCCGTAACGATGTCCATTACGTCGTGACCGAGTATGGCGTGGCCTCGCTGCACGGGCGGACGATCCATCGCCGGGTGCAGGAGTTGATTAACATCGCTCACCCCAAATTCCGGGATGAACTGATCCGCGAGGCTCATGAGTTGGGGTATGTGTAGGGGGATAGTCGAGATTTGTCAGATTTTCAAAATCCGTTTTGGATGACAATCTATTGCCAGATGGAGCGATTGGGTTTTTGAAAAATAGTCCGGAAACCTACCAGGTCTGGGCTGAGTCGTTCCCGTACCGTTTGTTTCCCGTGACGGGGATTGGGCACGTTGAGGGGGTGTGCGTTAGACGCTCCTCAGCGCCTGATCTCCGTTATTTTTTTTGGGTTATGATCGCCGGTCGTGGCGGTGTCAGCGGTGATGCTTCGTTGGCCGTTCAAAATCTGGTCAATCCGGTTCTCCGGTACGCCGAGCCGTTT
>CAZWZZ010000871.1:0-3173 GCA_964638395.1 uncultured Caldilineaceae bacterium | reverse complement strand
TCGACGTTGACGGTATTCGTAACGTCGCCGGGTCGCCCGACCGGGTAGAAAAAGCTGCCGTCGTAGGCCAGGGCCAGCATGGCCTCGCCTTCACCGGTCATGCCCTCCGGCAGGTGGAGTTTCAGCGGGGTTTGTGCGGTGACGGCGGCCCGGGCCGCGGCGTCCGTTTCAAGCTCGATGACCGCCCCGCCGGGATCGACGTTGCGGGTTCCTTTAGAAGGCACATTGACGGCAGCAAAGTTTTGCTTGAAGGCGGCCAGGGCGGGCGGCGGCTCCAATTCGGTGAAATCGCCCCCGGCGGCGCGGGTGTTCTGGCGGGCGGTCAAGACGCGCACCTGGCCCTGAAATCCGGCCGGCGGCTCAATGTCCAGGGCATAACTGGGCAGGGCGGTGCGACGGCCACCCCGCAGCGAGCGGCTAATCTCTTTGTCATCCAGGGGACGCACCAGCCGGAACTGGACCTCGGTGGTGGTCCACTCATCCTCGGCGGTGCTGGGCGGCGTACCGATGGCCCGCTTCCCGCTGCCCTGAGCGGCCTGCTCTAACAGGGCCGTAAGGGCTGAACGTTTGCCCCCCAAAGCCACACTGCGGGTCTGTCCGGCCGTTTTGAGGGAACGCATTTGCAATAGCTCAAAATCGGTCTCGGCCAAGGTAGCGATGACTTTGACAAATTCGCGGGCTTCGTTGATGCCCTCATCCAGGCCGGGCTGCAACTGCTCTTTCCGTTTGGGCGACAGCCCCAGCGAAATCGTGCGGCCCGGCTCCAGGGCCTCGCTCGCCCCAGCCATGCGGGGATAAAGTTGGTTAACCGACCAGTCGTGGGCAAAGTTGAAGACAGCGATGTAGAGCGGCTCATCGGCCCGGTTGGTGACCTCGATCACAATTTTTTCGCCCATCACCAACTCTAACTCATCCTCGGCGTTCAAGGGAATATCCTCAGTTTTAGCCTGTCCCGCTTCGAGCCGCAGCTTTTTGAAGCTGACCTCAACCAGGCTGGCCAACTCACCGCTGGGATTGCTCAGTTTCAGGGCATTGGTGTAGCGAGCAATATGGATGAGGTCGGACGGCAATTCGTGCCGTTTGTCGGGGGGAAACGGGGCTACCAGGGGTTTGCCGGTGGCGTCTTGTAATTCAAGGGTTTGATCGTCGTTGACTTGCTGAATGAGCAGGTCTCCGGGCTGACCGGCGGGCAGGAGCTGGACGTAAGGCTGCACGGCTTCATCGCTGAGGAGGGCTTCAACCGCCTGCCTCAGATCGTCAGCGGCGATGTCTAAGGCCACCCGTTGCTGGAGGTGGCTGTGGTCGATGTGGGCAATGGCCACCCGTGAATGAAGTTCAACCGCTGCCTCACCGGCCTCGACCAGACAGGCGCTTTTGACCGCACCAACCTCCTCTACGTAGAGAGTCGTTTTTGGCTGACCGGCCTCCTTCAAACTGGTCGTGCCGGGCGGGTAGACGTGTAGTTGGCTGCCTTCGGTCAGACCGTGGGCTGCGCCGCCGTTGACCCAGATGTAATCCGCAATATCCACCACGCTCAATAACACATCAGCCATCGGTTTCAAGCCGCCGAAGATTTCCCGATCTTTCGTGCCTTCGCATTGGGGCATCTGGGTTTCGTAGCGGCTGTTGACCTGGTAACGGACTCGCTCATACAGGTCGCGGTAGGTCAGCGGTCGGGTGGGTGACATCCGGTTCAGCTCTTGCAACATAAAATAAGTCATCGCCCCATGTTGTTGGCGGGGCAATTCTTGGCCCTCGTAGGCAACATATTCGTTGGCCTCCTCCCGATCCCGGCAACCGGCCATGAGGATATATTTGCCACCCAGCGTCCAACCGCTGGCGGTCGAGACGCTGCGGGTTCCGCTGCCGCTGATCGCCGGTCGTGTGGTCGGTTGGGGGCGCAGGTCCGGCTCGCAACGGCGGGTGGGAATCAAGGCCGGGTTGATGTCCCGCGTGCCGGAGCCGGAGTGGCAACAATCGAGGATGATGGTCACATTGGCATTATTCTCGGTAAAAGGCTCGGTTAGCTCGTCGATCAACTGACCGAGTTCCCAATCCTTGATGTCGTACACATCCCCCACCCGGCTATCGTGGGGCACAATCGTTTCATCTAAGCCGTCCGGTTCCTGGCCGGTTTCATCCAGGGCTTGGGAACCGTGACCGCTGTAGTGAAATAAAAAAGCCGGGGGGGATTCCTCTTTTTCGGAATCCCACGCCCGGCTTCGTTTAATCAGATGTTCCCGAAACGCGGCTTTGATAGCCTCGTGGGTCGCGTTTTCATTGGTTATCGTGCGGATGTTCTCGGCGGGAACGTCGAACTTATCCTGCAACAACTGCGCCATCGCTGTGACATCATTGACACAGCCGCCCAAATCGGCGACGACCGAATTGGGCGCTTTGTAGGCATCGATACCGACCAATAAAGCGTACATCGTCATTAGGTTGTAGCCCTCCTGATTTGTGTTAGTTAAATTTGAATCATTGGTCCACTGTCAATATATCATACCTGAAAACGTATCTCAATAATCTACCCTATGAGTCTCACTATCTCTCACCTGACTCCCGGCCTCTCGGATTTTCGGGCTATTGCTTGCTGATGAGATAAACAACCACCGCTGGTCACAAACTTGGGTAATGGTCCCGACCCCGTGCCTGGGCAGGGCTACAGACGGAACCAACAGCGATAAATCTGCTGGCCACAGCGGTTCCCAAAATCCGGGTGCGGGGACAGCGGGCGCGTCGAGCGTCGGAAGGGATTTGTAACCCCGACTACCGGTCACGGATCGGAGCGCAAAAATTTGGATCTACTGAGGCTACGCCTTATCCCACACTTGACCGCAATCCCGGCATTTCCATTTCCGAGATATAAATGGCAGTGGAAAGGTTTGTCCCACTTTGTAAGAGCCGCACCAGGTGCAGGTAACTTCTGCCCTCATACTGGCCTCGATGGGGTGGACTTCCTCCGGGAACGGCTCCTCCTCGACCAGAAGCGGCGCTCCCGCCTCATCAACAAACTGAAGGTCCTCCTCGAGCCACTCCGGTTCACGCTCCAAAATCTTGAGCGCGGCCTGGGTATCGCTCTGGTTGATGAGGAGATGAATCTCCGGCATCTCCTCCGGCTCAAGAGGGCCGGTGAGAAAATATTCTTCATCGGGGATGATGACTTTGATGCC
>CAZWZZ010000870.1:0-3176 GCA_964638395.1 uncultured Caldilineaceae bacterium | reverse complement strand
TCCGTCCACAGATTGACAAAATGCTCCTTGACCTGGGCGTGGCGCACGCCGTTGGAGAGGGCCTCCTGCAAAATGCGGTACAGGGCAATCTTGACCGGCCCGGAGACGGACGGCAGGCTGGAAGGGGCCTCAAAATAAACGGTGCTGTGATTTAAGGTTTCGTGCTGCAAGAGCAACCCTTCCAATACATCCAACACAGGCCGCTGCTTGAACTCCGGCGGATGGAACGTGCCCAGAAAGGTACGGATTTCGGTCAGCGACGCTTCCAGCAAATCGGCCACGTGCTGCAAGGTCGTCAGCGAGTCGGTCGTGGCGCTGACAAAGAGCCGTTTGGTCAAATGTTGCAGATGGTTGACGTGGTTCAGGGCGGAGAAGATTTTCTGAACCGGCCCGTCGTGAATGTCCAGGACGATACGGTGTAGCTCCTCCTCTGTGACCGGCAGGATGCGACGAGAGGCCCGCAACTGCCGCCAATCGATACCATTTTCGTCCGGCTGCAACAGGTAGGACAGACTGCGGGCCGACATATCAACCAGGCCATGCTGGAGCTGGCCCCAATCTGCCCGGTTTGGCGCATAGAGAGCCAACAACACCGGACAATTTCCGGTCGAGTCGAGCGAGACAGTCATCAAGCCGGCCGGCGGCCTGTTGATGGCCTCGGCCCAGCCCCCCGGCGACCAATCGCCAACGTGGGCCAAAATATGGGAAGCCTCCACGGCCCCCTCATCTAC
This sequence comes from uncultured Caldilineaceae bacterium, assembly GCA_964638395.1. Taxonomy (GTDB): domain Bacteria; phylum Chloroflexota; class Anaerolineae; order 4572-78; family J111; genus CAZWZZ01. The sequence continues at coordinate 2,445 of CAZWZZ010000870.1, read as the reverse complement.
AATCAGAGCGGCGGCTTCGGCCTCGACGGATTCCATCAAGCTGCATAACGTGGCCTTAAAGGCTCGTGATAGGGTTCGGAATGGCATACCGCTATTATAGGTTGAGCTTTGCCTCCTGGCAATTATTTTGCGGAGAGTCTCTCTTGCTTTGAGCTACCACTTTTTGACACGCAGATAACGCGGTCATACAATTAATCTATGGCAAAAGATATCTACCACGAAAATGTAAAAACGGCTTTGACAAAAGATGATTGGCTGATTACCCACGATCCTCTTTTCATTCAACTGGGCGAAGTTGATGTTTATGTCGATTTAGGCGCGGAAAAAGTTATCGGCGCGGAAAAAGAGGGCCATAAAATTGCGGTTGAAGTCAAAAGCTTTTTGCGACCTTCGGTCATCTCCGAGTTTCACACCGCTTTAGGCCAATACATCAATTACAGAGAAGCTCTGAAAATTGAGCAGCCTGACCGAACGCTTTATTTAGCCGTGCCCACAGATGTGTACAAAGATTTTTTTACCCGTCAATTTATCCAAACCGTGTTAACCAATCAGCGAATTAAGCTGGTTGTGTATGATATTCAAGGGGAGGTAATTACGACATGGGTCGATTAGAGACGTACCAGAGCTATATTGAGCAAATTATCAGCCGCTACAGTCAATACAAACCGGCCTATGGCGATGTCGAGGTGCAAACTATCTTCGACCGGGAGAATCATCATTATCAATTGATGACTGTCGGTTGGAACAATGACCAGCGAATTCGCGGCTGTTTGATACACATTGACATCAAAACGGATGGCAAAATTTGGATTCAGCATGATGGTACGGAGGAAGGGGTCGCTAATGAATTGGTTGAGATGGGCGTCCCCAAGGAAAACATCGTTCTAGCGTATCACGCGCCTTATAAACGGCAACATACCGGTTTTGCCGTCGCCTGATCCTCACCTATCCTCCCATTTTTTTCACCAGGATAAGCAGTGGCGATTCGGTGCATCACAACCTCAGCAAAATATACCACCGCTCCTCGCTGACGTTTTCGCTGGGATCGACCAGTTTGATCGTCAGGACGTGGGCGCCGGGGCTGTAGCCGGACAGGTCGAACTCAGCTTCGTAGCCGCACCGGTCACAGCTCAAATCGGGGTTGGGGAAACTGGTGTGATAGGCAGCCTGACCCAGATAGTCGCCGTCGAGATAGACCTCGATGCGGGCCACCGCCGTGTCATCCACGGCCCAGCCCTTGATTTTGAGGATTCTATCCACCACAGCCCCATCGAATGGCGTTAACAGCCGCCCCGTCGGAGGCACGGCATCGACGACCGGATTGCGGGACCGAACGATTTGGGGCGCAGCCGCCTCGACATCGAGCGGCGGGACTTGCGCCGCCTCACCCGCCTCAAAAAACCAAATATCGAGACGGTGGGTCAGATGATCCGTGTTGTTGGGGTCAAAGCGGTCGGAGACGTGGAAATGGACGTGAGGCCCGTTGGCCTGGCCGGTGCAGCCGGTGTAGCCGAGAATATCGCCCACCTCGACCTGATCGCCCACCTTCAACACCGCCCGGCTGTAGGCAAAATGGAGGTAAACGCCGTAGGTGCCGTCGCCGTGGTCGATGACCACTTCATTGACCGCCTCTTCGGCGGTACAGTCAGGGTCGTAGTGGCTGTAGTCGGCCTTGACCACCAGGCCCCTGCGGGCGGCCAAAACCGGAGCGTTGGCCCCGACGGCGAAATCGTAGGCCGGGCCGTGGCCGTTGTGATGCCCCTGTCCGCCCCGCGTGATTTTGACCTGACCGGCCGGATAGGGAAAATAGTAGAGAGGGTGGCCCCAATTTTCGGCGGGGGCCGCCTCGTTAGCCTCACGAGCGACATTCCGTAACCCGGCGTCGGGACCGAGGCGGCTGTTCAAAAAAGCGAATGGCTCCCGCTCCCGCTCTATCGCCGCCGGCGTGGGCGTTGGCTCGGCTGCCGGACGGGGCGGGGGGACGCTCGTCGGAGGCGGCATCGTCGGCTCGACCACCGCGGCTTCGGGGCGGCTCATCTGGCCGAGAGCGGGGGGCATAGGCTGTAAAGCATCGGCCAAAATCAGGCCAATACCCATCAGCAAGAACAGCCAGGCCACAAGGTCACTGATTTGGAGGGGTGTCTGGTTCGGGTTCTGCATGGTTCTGTGTGTCCCTGTTCTGTTTTTAAGCTGCAACCGGCGACTTGGGACAAGGGTGGTCAGATGGTATAATGCTACCGGTGAGTAAATTTTAGCTTACCCTCATTATAAACAAAATGTAGCGTCTCATTGAAGCGTAGATTGCTCGGATTTTCGAGTTGCGGTGAATAACGGAGAAGTCTGGCTGCGGCTCCGTGAAAACTACGCAGAGATGAGCGGTATGGAAGGGTCAATGTCATTAAGTTAGCAGCATCCCGAGTAGGTGAGCGTAGCGAAACCGTATCG
>CAZWZZ010000869.1:0-3177 GCA_964638395.1 uncultured Caldilineaceae bacterium | reverse complement strand
CAGTAAATGCTGCTGTCGTGTTTCAACCCTTCGTCGATACCCACCGAAACCTGGGTTGAGAGACCATCATCTTTTGAATAAATCGGGGCACAGATAACGGTCGAAAAGCGGGACTCTATCAATAGTTGTCGGCTGACCACTACGAAAACTCTGTGCTTTCGGGGGTCTCGGCTGGAGGGTTGACAACGCGGTACAGTTCGCCCCGTTTCACCACTCTACCTGATAACTCAAAACGTCCAGTGCCTCCTGGTTGAGACGGTCGGCCGCTTGGTTGATGATCTCAAGATCACGATCATCCTGCCCAGCCCGACCGGTTTGAGCAATGAAGGCCCATAGCGCCGCTTCGATAAACTCGGAGCGATCTTTTTGTTCTAATAATTGGTCAATGGCCTGTAAAAGGTCATTTGACAAGGTGACGGTGGTTTCAACTTTCATAGCGGTGACTATACATCCTTTAGAAAGGTCTGTCAATTTCTGAAATATTTTAACAGAGCGTCACGGCTGCGTTTTGACCTGGGCCTGAGCGATTTTCATCAATAACCGGAGGGCTTCATTAACAGCCTCGGCGGTGGGAAAAACTTCGGCCACATCCGGCTCGATCAGCACCAAGTTCGTACCCTGTTGATACCGCTCCGCATATTTACCTCTCACGCCGCCCGATAATTTAGAAAAATCATACTCGGGCCGCAGTTCATCATCGAGATGAGTCTCAGGTTCCTTCTTCATAAAATTTCCTCTCAGGACTCGTTGCTTTTCGGGCGCTTACAAGCCGTATGGTATCATTTCGGTCTGTGTGGGACACGACCAACAATCTATGCTGGTGGGAGAGACCGATGGTGATATATCTTTCTTCATCAATGGAATGATCCGGATCATCAAAGGTTACAGACAGAAAATCACCAAAGATCGTAGCTGCTTCTTGGAACGAGACTTGATGCTTCTTAAAATTGGTAGCGGCCTTGTTGGGGTCCCATTCAAATCTCATGACAAAATTGTAAGGGGTATAATTGGCTTAGTCAAATTATGGGACGCTTACGCCGCCAGTGGCGACTTGAGGCTGTCGGCAATCGAGCGGGGTTTGGGGATGGCGCAGGCGTCATCTAGCTCGGCCAGCACGCGGGGAGCGGCCTCGGTGGGGATGAGTTCAAGGGGCAGCCAGCGAAAGCGGTCACCGGGCTGGAGAATGGTCTCAATGGACTCGATGGCCACGCCGCTCTCTTGCAGCTTGCCGTTGTAAGTGGACCCAATGCGATCCCAGGTTAAGTTGTAGCGAAAGATGACTCGTCCCTGGCTATCCTCGTAGGCATAGGCATCATCATACCACTGGTCATTTTCATTTTGTCGCTGGAGTCGTCTGAGTTTCATCATTGTTCTATCCCTCTTTGTAATCTGCCTATTATCTGCCGGGCGGCCTCTACTCGACCCTCTTCTAAAAGAAAGACGCCTATCTCACTTTCCAAAAAGAGTTCCATATCCCGATTATCATTGCTATTGGCGCTTATCAACGTGCCGACCTCAAACCTTGTACCAAAAATTCGAGAGACCGCTTCTTGAAGATAGAGATGTTCTTCGTACAGGGCGATAATGTGTGCTTCGATGTGTTGAGCTAAAAATTTTCTCAGTGATACTTGCGTTTGGCCTTTGAACCTGAGATCAAGGCCCCTGGCTTTAAGTTCTCGGAGTTCAACAACCTCGTGGATCAAAACGCTGGTGCCATATGGGCCGCCATAATGCATCAGATCATCCCAGGCGGAGCTACCTTTCAAATCGGCCTGGATAATGCTCAGATACTTTTCGACAATCTGAACTTCTTTTTCAGTAATCTGGTATCGCTTAAGACCGATGGGGTCTAACCCGGCCAATATTTTACGGTGTCGTTTTGCCAAAGTAATTTATCTCTCTCAAGATTTGAGTTCCAGTTTAGCATAAAAACAGACATTTGGGAAGAGATGACGACCCACCAAATTTTTGACAACCCCAGCCTCTCTGTGTTACCATTGGTTCTGTGAGGATACCCTCCGCCGCTTCCTCCTCAGCCTCGCTGTCGCCCACCGCTTCACCGCCGGTTCATCCGCTCCAATTGCGCCCTGCCTCACCGAATGGATGAATTGAGCGGACGGGGTGATTCAGGTATAATGCCCCTGTAGACCATTTCTGCGAGGTGGAACTTGATCGGTCAAACTATAGCCATTGGAACGCAACGCCGTCATAATGTCAATGGATGGATATAACCCGTATGTTGCTGCCCAATCGTGACGAAGCTTATATTCCGCCGCCCAAACTAACCGACTATTTGCTGTCAACAACACACGCAGTTGGTAAAAGCAAAGCCAAATTTTTTATTGCTGTTGGCTTTAGGCGTGCTGAAACAGCGATTTTAGAAAACGCTTTACTCAAGATTGCTCATACCGAGCCGGTTGTTCAAATTGAAAATACATCGCACGGCACCAAATACGTGATTGAGGGGGCTTTGGAAACCCCGCCTGGCGAAGTAGTATCGATCCGAACTGTATGGATTATTGAGACGGGTGAAGATAGACCCCGGTTTGTAACAGCCTATCCGGCTTAACGAATAGAGGTGTTGAATTTATGAAAGAGTTAGATATGGTTGTCTTGGAACAGGACATCAAAGAACACGGCTTACAGCGGGGCGATATTGGGGCTATTGTCCATCGCTATAACAATGGGCTTGCTTTTGAAGTAGAGTTTGTGACCGGCGAGGGACACACTGTGGCCGTCCTGACCCTCAAACCGGACGCTATCCGGTTAATGAAGCAACGGGAAATCTTGCACGTCAGAGAATTGATGGCGGCGTAATCCGTAGGCAACCAACTATGAACGACAAAAATATTACGACCGTTAAAATAACCGTAGATGACCTCCTATCCGGCCAAACCGACTGGGATACACTCGACGCCCTAAGCGATGAAGGCCCATAGCGCCGCTTCGATAAACTCGGAGCGGTCTTTTTGTTCTAATAACTGGTCAATGGCCTGTAAAAGGTCATTTGACAAGGTGACGGTCGCTTCAACTTTCATAGCAAGGGAGCAGCTATACATCTACCCTCAACGCTGGGGCTATTACGCCGCCAGTGATGAACTGATAACGGTGTGCAGAGCTATCCCCTACATCTCCTCCCAGACCGAATGATAGGCCCCAATTTGCTCAAAATACTCC
>CAZWZZ010000868.1:0-3178 GCA_964638395.1 uncultured Caldilineaceae bacterium | reverse complement strand
CGCCCTGGAAGCAACGCTCAAAGCCGCCTCCTCGCCCCGGCTGCTGCACATCGCCACCCACGGCTTCTTTTTGCCCGACCAGGAACGAGACGACTCTGACACGGGCGGTGGCGGTAAATGGGGCCGGCTGTCCCACGGGCTGGAAAGTCCGCTGCTACGCTCCGGGCTGGCCCTGGCCGGGGCCAATACCTGGCTCGACCACGGAGAGTTACCGCCGGAGGCCGAAGACGGCATCCTGACCGCCGAGGATGTGGCCGGCCTCGATCTCCGGGCCACGGAGTTGGTTGTTCTGTCCGCCTGCGAAACCGGCCTGGGCGTGGTGCAGATCGGCGAGGGGGTCTTTGGCCTGCGCCGGGCTTTCGTCCTGGCCGGGGCCAAAACGTTGGTCATGACCCTCTGGAAAGTGCCGGATCGCCAAACGCAGATGTTGATGGTCGATTTTTATCGTCGCCTGCTGGCCGGGGAGCCTCGCGCCGAGGCGCTGCGCCAGGCCCAGTTGACCTTGCAGGCGAAGTATCCCGATCCCCTCTACTGGGGCGCGTTCATCTGCCAGGGAGAGCCGGGGCGGATGACGACTCTTGTTTAAGGCAGTTCCAAGATTTAAATCCGTCAAATCGAAGCCACATAAAACGTAAAACGCGAAACGTAAAGCCTGCTTATCGGACAAAGACGTTACGTTTTTCGTTTTACGCTTTACTGAATTTTGGCTGATTATTTTCTTGGAGTTGCCTTGAAGGGATAATTTCCCTAAAACTTGCAGATTTGTCGTTAATCTGCTATCTTCTCTACTATTGTCATACGTTGCGTGAGTTAGAACTGATAGATAACCGAGGGATCTCAATTGATGGTTAAGCTACTGATGAGCTGGGACATCAAACCAGGCTCCGAAAGTGAATACTTTGAATTTGTCGTGCGAGAGTTTGCGCCCGGTCTGATGAAGCTGGGCATCCAACCGACCGAAGTGTGGTACACGGTGGTGGGCGAGGGCCCCCAAATTTTAACCGGGGGCGTAGCCGAGGATTTACCAACCATGAAGTCGATTTTGGCGGATGGTGACTGGCAGGATCTCAAAACGAAACTGTTCGATTATGTAACCAATTTCGATTACAAAATCGTGCGGGCCACCAGCAAGTTTCAACTTCCCTAAAAATCGTCTTCTGGCATACTTTGTATTAGTTCCCTGATACCCATTTCGGGTAGAAACCGCAATCGAAATTTTGCCGTAATGGAACGGCTAAACTTGAGGAGTGCGATATGACTTTCGCACTCCTTTTTGTGTCCATCCGTTTTATTTTATGCCACCTTGCACATCCCCGATTTTATGTCATAATAGGCCCTTCCACCCTCTTTTTAGGAGCAGGCCACTATGCCGCCATCTAATCCGGATGTGACCTCGGCCAATAATACCGCCACGCTAACCGCCACAAATCGACCTATCCGCGTTCTGTTTGATAATGGCGTGGTGCAGACGATGCCCCTCGAAACCTATCTGCGGGCGGTCGTGCCGGCCGAGATGCCGGCCTTGTGGCCCTTTGAAGCGGTCAAGGCCCAGGCGGTGGTCGCCCGCAGCTATGCCCAATACGCTATCGAGCATCCCCGCCACAAAAACGCCGACATTTGTACCAATCCCGCCCATTGCCAACATTACGATTTCGACAAAATCCATCCCAAATCGGACGAAGCCATCGCCCGGACGAGCGGCATTGTGGCTCGCTACAATGGGGAAACCATCAACGGTGTCTTCTCGGCCAACTGCGGGGGCCACACCCGCAACAACGAAGATGTCTTTCGCGGTGCCCCGGTTCCCTATATGCGCGGGGTGGCCTGTCCCCACAAAGGCCAAAAACGGGGCCACGCCGTGGGCCTGTGCCAGTACGGGGCCAGAGATTTGGCCCGGACGGGGCATACTTACGAAGAGATCATCAAACATTACTTCAGCGGCGTCACCCTCGGCCCGCCGTCAGGGGCACCGACCAGCAACATTTTCATTAGCCTGGCCAGCGAGGCCGGTTACGGCGTGCAAGAGGTCCCTGTGCGGCTGAGCGGGGCCGGGCAAACCGTCGTCACCACCAGCGAGCCGGATGGAACCGTCCGTTTTAGCAACGTCCCCGGCGCAACTTACACGCTGGAACTGCCCGCTTATGAGGTTAGCCGCCAGCTTTCGACCACGCCCGGCCAAGATGTGACCCTCACCCTGGAGCTGCCGCCCCCGCCGCCCACCGTTAGCGTCGAGCTGGAACGGCTACCCGGCCAGCCCCTCTTGATCGGCGATTGGGGCCAGGCCGACACCCGCATCCTCATTCATACCCCGTCCGGGCTGCTCTACCAGACCTATACCGGAACCAAACCGGAATTTGGCCCCGGCGGTTTTGAGATTTACGCCAACGAAATCGGAACCTATACCCTGGAGTTCGACACCTACAACGTTGAGGTGGCGATGGCCGGCCAGACGGTGCGTCTCAACTTTCGCTGGCAATTCGCCGGGGTGATCGAAGGCATCCTGCGGAGTCATCGCAACCGGCCGGTCGGCGGGCGCTGGATTCACCTCATCGGCGACTCGCTGCGGCGGAGCGTCCAAACGGAGGCCAACGGTTATTTTGTCTTTGAAAGTTTGCCCAGAGGGGATTATGTGGTCATGGTTCACGACAGCCACCTGCGGCAGCAGGCCAGGATTACCGGGCGCACGCACTTGGCCTTTGCCCTCAAATTTGCCGAGCCGCCCCAGACGCGGGCCTGGCAGATCAAGCTGGAGCGGGGCGTGGGCTTGCCGCTGCTGGTGGGGGATATTGGGCTGGCTGACCGCCCGATTCGCTTTAACCTGCCTGGCGGGCGGCGGGTAGAAGCAGTCAGCGGCAGCAAGCCGGAGTTTGGCCGGGGTGGTTTTGAAATCTATGCCCTGGAGGTGGGCAATTACATCGTCCAGTTTGAAGATCAACGTTTCGTCATCCCGATGGATGGCCAATTTACCCACGTTATCTTCATCCACAGCGACGGGGCCGTCGACGAAAAGGTTCAACTGATCTCCGCAGCCCTGCCCCGCTCTCAGGCCGAGGCGTTGTTACAGGCCATCATCGAGGCCACGCCCGAAGCGCGGGACCTTTTCAATATTGAGGCGCTCAACACAAACGCAAAACGTGAAGCGTAAGGCGTTATTTTGCCAAAGTCATTACGTTTTACG
>CAZWZZ010000867.1:0-3179 GCA_964638395.1 uncultured Caldilineaceae bacterium | reverse complement strand
AACAGCAGTTGCGATCCCGCTTCTTCGATGCGCGGAATCCGATCCGTTCGATCTATGTAAAAGTAGTTTTGGGTAATGATTTTGTGAAAATCAGAAATGCCATAGGGGAATTTCATCTCTTGCCTCCACGATGACGGCTGTTTTTGGTAGGGCCACATTATACACCGAATTGTGAAAATGCGCGTAAAACGAAAGATTGGAGTAATTTCAAAAAAGGATTGACCCCGGTTTTACTCCAAAACTTTTGAAATAGAGGGCTAGGCGTCAAAGTCGGCACTCGCCTCAGCCGCGATCTGGCGGATGGAGGCGGAGACGCCGGACAGGGGGCGGGCCAGGCCGCTGATGATGGCGGAGGAGACATCGGGGGCCAGGTCGGTCAGGGTGTCGAGCCAGCGTTTGACCTTTTTGGGGCTGGCCCGGTCCCCTTTGACCACCTCTTTCCGCAGACGCCCGACCAGGTCGATCAGCTCTTCTTTCTCCACGTCAGGATCGGCGGGACGGGACTTGACCTGCTGCTGGGCGGCCTCGAACAGACGGGCGACCTCATCGCCGTCGAGACCCCGGCTGATATGGACCTGCGCCCCCCGGCCAACGGCCACCCCGCTACCGCTGATGTCACCCACGGAGATGCGGTCGCCGCCGACTTTCTGGCCCTGCACCAAATCCCCTTGCACGATGACCCGCTCGGACGGAGAAGCCGAGGCTGAGGCCGGAGCGTCAGGAATGTTGATCTCGATAGTCGAGGGTCGGTTTGGAGTCGACCCCGGCGGCTGTACCGGAGCGGACGGCAGCGGCTCCAACGCCGCCGCTCCTGAGTCCGGTGGGGTCAGCAAGGCTTGAATGGCGGCCGCCCCCCAAAAGGCCGTTTGTTTGGGCATAGGCGCGTGGGGCATCCTGTCCAGATTCTTGAACTTCAACGCACCCAGTAAATAGATGACCAAACCCTGATAATATTCGGTCCAATCATCAGGGTTGAAGAGACAGTTGCGGGCCATTTTGCGGATGGCGGCCAGCAAGGTGACCGCTTTTGCCAGAGCCGGGGGCAATTGGTCGAACGCCGGCTGCTGCCGGAGATGGGGGGCCAGGTGATGCAACTGCTGGTAGAGGGTGTAGATCGTCACCGCCGGGAGGCGAACCTCGGCCAGGGCGGCCGAGATCAGTTTTGTTACCGTCTCCGTTTCCAGCCGCAGCAAGTCGTGCAGCGAATGACCCCGACGCACGGTGGCAAAGTCGATCAGGTTCAGGTGGCGGGTGGCCGGATCGACCAGGATGTTTTCCAGATTCAAATCGCCGTGAATGGTGGAAATGTTGACCGCCAAAAAATTGTGCAGCAGCGTGGCATAATGGCGGAGCGGGTTGGGCAACGTGGGCGGCAGGGCCGGATCGGTGGTGGCCATCGTAACCGGCACGGTCTCGGCGGTAGGGTCGAAGAGGGAGTCGAACGCCCGGCTGACCTCGGCCTCTAGCAGATCGTGGCGGGTTGTGGTCACTACGCCACTCAGGGCGTCAACCATCTGCCCCAGCCGGTACGCCTCAACATCGGCCACCTCGGTCAGCCGCACCCGGTAGGAAGCGGGCAGCTCATCCGGCCGGTTTGAGCGCAGGTTGAGCGTGATCTGCTGTTTATCCGGCTCAATCTCGGTCACGACGAAGCCTTCCAACCGGACCATCTCCCCCTGGCTGACCTCGGTCGGCAATTGTTCCGGGGTGATGAGACGAGCTTCCGTCTCCGGTCGGTCAGCGGTCGCTTTAAAATAGAAATTAACCGGCAAAAGCTGGTCATAATCGGCCCGCATCTGGAAGGCCCGGTCAGAGCGACGCTCCAGCCACCAATGCAGCCCGATCAATTGATAAAGCCGCTCGGTCAACAGCCACCATACATCCTGGGCCGGGGCACGTTGGGCGTAGCTGTAGAGGCTCTCCACTTCGAAGGCCCCCTCCCCAACCAACGAGTAGCGCAGGCCATCCCATAGACTGCCCGGCGGCAGTGTCGGGGCTGACTCCAGGCGGGCCACGCCCGGAATGATGTTGGCCACCCAGCTTTGGTAGGCTTGCCACTCCCGCCGAATCTGGTTGATGGGGGCCACTTTGACCACCGCCGGTAGGCGAGCCTGACCGCTACTATCAACCGGACGCACCCGAAAGACCCGCCCCTGGCTCAAGCCCTCGTTGAATTCAGCCTCGATAGCCAGCCGGCCGGCGTCGCTGAACATCAACCGCAGCACCCGCTCCACCTCCGGCGTCAAATTAACGGTAGGCTTCTTCTGGATAACCAACGATTCGTTGGGGACAGAGTCGGGTTGCCAGGTACTATACATCGTCCGGGAGACCGTCGTTACTTTATCCGAGGGTTCCCCCAGACAACCGGCCATATCGGCCAGCAACGCCTCACAAGTGGCGTATCGCTCCTCTCGATCTTTCGTCACACTCTTTTTAAGGAGATCGACCACAGCGGATGGGGCTAATTGACTCAGGGGCGTCATATCAATCGGTTTATGGGAGCGGGTTTCGGCTAACGAGGTGAAGAGGGAGCCGGTGGCCAGGGGATTGTACCCGGCGATGGTCTCAAAAAGGATAATACCGAGCGAAAAAATATCGGCGCGGGCGTCGATCTCTTCGCCGTGGGCCTGTTCCGGCGACATATAGGCCGGCGTGCCGACGACATCCCCCACCTGAGTGACCGTCTCCCCGCCCCGCCGCCGGGCCAGCCCAAAATCGACCAGTTTGAGCGTGCCTTGAGTGTGAGGCAACAGGTCATCTTTGGCAAACATGACGTTGGCCGGTTTGACATCCCGGTGAACCATACCGGCCTGGTGGGCATAACCGAGGGCCTGGGCCAACGGTTGGAGGAGCTTGAACGTCTCCTGCCAGGGTAGCTTTTTTTGGTCCCGCAGCCGCTCCTGAAGCGTGCCGCCGGTTAGCAGTTCCATGACCACATAGGGCGGCTCGTGATCGAGACCGACATCGTAAATGGTGACGATATGGGGATGGTTGAGCCGGGCCGCGGCCTGCACCTCCCGCCGAAAGCGTCGCCGCCACGCTTCGCTGCCGTCGAAGCCGAGTAGCGTCACCATTTTCAGGGCTACTTCCCGGTTGAGGTCGGGGTCGTGGGCCTGATAGACGGCCCCCATCCCCCCCTGGCCCAGGCGTTGGATAATTTTGTAACGACCGATGTAATC
>CAZWZZ010000866.1:0-3180 GCA_964638395.1 uncultured Caldilineaceae bacterium | reverse complement strand
ATCTTGTTGATCTTGTCGAAAAAAGTTGACAGCTTAGGATTGAAAACTACTTAAATCTATAAAAATTAAGGTGCAGGACTTGTATCGTCCTATCGGCTATATGATAGCCGAGCCGATTAAAAGCGTGTCAAGAAAAGATTAATATGATGTTAACAGATTGTAAAGAAAAATTAACGAACGGATTGTGGTTACCAAATGTCGGTAGCAGGAGAGGTGGAAGTGTGGAAGGAAGGAAAGCTAAAATGACCAATCGTTGATTTTAAGAGTTAGGCAGTTCGTAGAACAATTTGCTAAATTGTTCCGCTTTGGGACGGAGCTATAAATCTTCGGGGGTGAGGCCGGTGTTTTTAGCCAGACGGGCCAGCATCCGGGGACCGATTTCGTCTCTGTCGTGGAAAGCAAAGACCACATCAGGCCAGCCAGGGCGAGCCAAGACCCGATGGGAGCCTCGCTGCCGCTTGATGCTCCAGCCGGTCCGCAACAGAGCGGCCAAGACGCGCTTGGCTTTCGTGGCAGGCCAGCGGCTCATGCGGCTGAGGCAAAGGAAACGGTGGTCAAGCCGGGGGTCGCTTCACCATGTTCTAGCCGGTCAGCGATAACTCGCAAAGCCAGGGCTTTGACATTGGCAATAGCTTGGTCAATGGATTGCCCATAAGCCAAGACACCTGGAAGTTCTAAGACCTCGGCCAGCCAGCGGCCATCATCTTCTTGTTCATACTCAATCGTAAATTGCATAGGACACAGCCTCCTAAACAAAATGATACCCCCACCCACTTTAGGAGTCAAACGCTTAAATCACGTTGGGTGTGTCTCAGGATTTGGGCGAGAATTCAGGAGGCAGCATCCCGAGTAGCCGAAGCCAGGCGGAGGCGTATCGAGGGGTGCGGGTTGGCCAAGGTTCGTTGTCTGAGCCGCACCCCTCGATACGATTTCCGCTCCGCTCCAATCACTCGGGATGCTTCCCCTAAAATTTGGGACGCACCCAATCACGTTGATGGCCCGCCAACCACGCGATGATGTAATTTTTCAGAAAACCATTTTGAATTGGAAATTGGAGCAGTTTTTGAAACTGCTCCAATTTAGCCTCGGAGTCAAAACCATTTTCTGAACGTCTATAGTCCCGACTTGGTGCGAGTTGCCAGGACCGCCGAGCCTCAGCCGGAGAATTCATCACCCCCCGGCCACTCCGCCCCATCGTAGTAGCGCGTGCCGCGATGCCCTTTCTTGGGGATGGGGTCCGGCAGCCGCTCGCCCGGCGCTTCGACCAGAATCAGGGTGCGGGGCCGGCCCGATTTCGGATTGACCGCGCCGCTGATCAATTCTTTGATCCGCAGCCGGCCATGCAGTTGATCCTCGAAGATAGTGTAGACATAATCCCCCGCCGCCAGCTTGGAGGGCGTGCCGGCCATGTGGAACTCATACTCCGCCAACGTGCCGTCATACAGGGTTTCCAACGCCTCGCGGCCCTCTTTGGCCGGAATAGTTTTGGTGATGCCGTGGCTCATGGTAGCTTCCTCTTGTAGCTTCCTCTTTATGAAAAAACAGCGTTGCGCCAGCCGAACTCGCGGCGGTAGCCGTAGTCGGTGCTGAAGCTGCCGAAGGCTTTGGCCGGCATACGGCGAATGGGATGGCGTAGCAGGGCGCGTAGCCCCCGCCGGGCGATTTGCCAGGGTGAATAAATCGTGCGGCAGATTTTGTCATACTCCCGCTCGAACTCCTCCACGCTCATCTGTTTCGGATAGTAAGTGACGTGGGCGGTATCGTAGTAGCGCCACGACTTGCCGGGGATGAGGCGGTTCTCTTTGAGCAACTGGTTGCGGAAGGGGGTGCCGGGGTAGGGCGTCAGCACGGTGGTACTCATGCTGTCCAGGCCGGACTGTTTGCCGAACTCCCAGGTATCCCACATCACCTGGGGCGTGTCCTCGTCGAAGCCGAAGACGAACAGGCCGACCACGCCGATGCCCTGGGCGTGGATGGCATTGATGGCCTCTTGATATTGGGTCATCTGCCCTTTGCTTTTGCCGCCCAGCTCCCGCCGATTTTTGGGGTTGACCGACTCGAAGCCGATGAAAAATTTATCCAGATGGGCACGCCGGGCCAGCTTGAGCAGCTCCGGGTATTGGGCGACCATCATTTCGGCCTGGGTGGTCCACCCTTTCAGGGGCAGCTTTTCCAGGGCCAGGAACAGCTTCTCGGTATAGTCGGGATCAATGGCGAACGACAGGCCGAAGTTATCGTCGGTCAGGAAAAAGCGGTCGATCTGCCGTCGCTCGATCTCTTCGACGATCTCTTCGACGGGGCGGAAGCGCATCTTCTGGCCACTGACCCGGATGGCCGTGCAGAAAGTGCAGTTGCGGGGACAGCCCCGCGTGATTTCCAGCAGCGGCGTCCAATAGCGGCGACCCTCATCAACCATGTCGATGACCCGGTTGGTCAGCGGGGCGACGCCGGTCAAATCGGCCCATTCAGTATCGACGTAGCTTCGTTGCAACGTATCATTTTGAAAATCTTTGATGATCCGGGGCCAGGTGCGGTAGGCTTCGCCGACGACGATGACATCGGCCCAGCGTTCGACATCCTCCGGCATCAGGGTGGCGTGGTTGCCGCCGACGACGACGGTCTGCACCCCGGCCTGGTGAGCGATGTTGGCGAAATGCTCGGCATCCTCGATGGCCAGCGTCTTGGCCGTCAAACCGACCAGGTCGTGCTTACCCAGCGTCCGCAGCTTTTTCTCGACCGGCTCCCAATTTTCATCCCAGATTTCAACCTCGATGCCATCCGGCACCAGAGAGGCCAGCCGCATCAAGGTGTACGGGGCAGCCGGGGCGCGGCCAAAAATGCGCCCGTCCCGCCCCGGTTGAATCAATACAATTTTCCTGAGTTCCAACAATCTCTCCTTACCTGACTGAGTTTAACTTGCTAACTGTAACGCCGTCCGGCGAATTGTGCAACTTTGTAGCAGACCGCAACCGCACCCTTCGATACAACCTCGTACCTCGGTTTACTCAGGATGCGGTACTCTACTGATTTTGAATAACGCCTCACTATTTTACGTAAGACCCCGCTCCGTTGTCAAACTTTATCATCCCTAATGTTACTTTAGTCGGAGCGTGTCCCCCCAAAAGCCCATTGTTGCCGTCCGGCAGATTTGCTATACTGAAAAGGACGCTTGTCAGTCAC
>CAZWZZ010000865.1:0-3183 GCA_964638395.1 uncultured Caldilineaceae bacterium | reverse complement strand
TAATCCGGCTTGATCCCGAACGCCGTTCGCACGTCGCCAGAGATGGTGTCGAAGAGGCGCTGTAACATTCGCTTGTTCAAATCCGGTGTGCCGATACGTTCCGTCCAAGCCTCGAAGTCGAGGGTCAAAGGCCAGGTCGTCACCAAACGGGGGATAAAGCCGGCGGTAACAAACAGCCGCAGCCACTCCGTCGTCGAGTGATCTCGAACGTGGGAGGGATCCCGCAGCAGTTCGAGCGTTTGCAAGAAAGTATCCAGCACCGGCGCTTCCGGGGCGACGATGTCGCTGAGGATGAAACGGCCCCCCGGTTTCAACACCCGATGACATTCGGCCAACGCTCTGGCCGGGTTGGGCCAATGGTGGGCGCTATAGCGAGAGACGACAACATCGAAGCTGGCCCCGTCGAAGGGCAACTGCTCGACATCCCCTTGCCGGGTTTCGACATTCGTCACTCCCCGCTCGGCGGCCAGTTGGGCCACCTGCTCCAGCATCGACTGGGACAAATCAAAGGCAACCACCTCCCGGCTGACCGGGGCGACGGCCAGGGCCGTATGGCCCGCCCCACATCCGGCATCCAACACCCTCGGCTGTGGCTGTTGCTGCACCAACGCGGCGATATGTTGTAAATCCTCGCCTGCCGCATGCACCTGGCTAACTTTGTACCGGGCCGCGGCCCGGCTAAATTGATCGTTGACTGCTGTTTTCGTATCCATGCTGCCTCCTCACATTGGCAAGCCACCACGAGACTGCGGTTTTCTGTTCCAAAACCGGGGCAACCACCGCCACCGCTTCGACCAAAGTTTCATCGACCGAGCGCTGTTTTTTCTCCGCAGCCCGCCGGATTTGCTTATAGAGGGGTTGCGGAGTCTATAGCGTAACGGATTGGCCGACCATAATTTTACCCTTTTGCTGAACGGCTCTGCTTAGTTCAATGAATGCCATTATAACAGTGGCAGCGGGCAGCGTCAATCTTTAGGGTCTTATTCGCCATGTTTAGAATGACTGCTACTCCGCCTCTTCTTTGAAAAATTATAGAACTTATCATATAATGGAACAATGGGAGATGGTAGCTTAATGAAAAATGGCTGGCCTGAACAGTATCAATCTATTTCAAGTTAGCCATTTGTTACCCACGTCACACCAGTCTGGTTTTTCTTGGCGTAATGCCTACCCCTATTCGTTTAATAATTAAATCGTATTTGTTTTGGAGACCGAAATGTCACAACAGAGTCAGGTTCAGGAGCAGACCAACAATACCCCGCCCCAGAAGGAGGTGGCCTTGAAGGCGCAAATGCCGCCGACGCATGGGGCCGGCACAGACGAGAAGATGGCCAGCGCCCCGGCGCGAGAGATCGAGGCCAGTGAGTTGGCCCGGCTGCGGGATATTCTCTACGGGCAACAGGCCCGCAACAGCGAGCGCAAATTTGAAGAGTTCGAGGGGCGACTGGCCCAGACCCGGCAAGAGATGACGGCCACCTTTACCGAAAAGCTGGAGGCCCTGAGCGATACGTTCGAGACCAAATTGAACACGTTACGTAAAGATATAACCACCCGGCTCGAACAGCAGGCCACCGATCAGAAATCTCAGCTTCAAACCGTACAACAAAGCCTGACCGGACGGATCGAGGAGCAGCGCACCGAGCAGGGAACCCAACTCCGGGTCGCCCAGCGGGAGTTGACCGAGCAGTTGGATGAGCAGGCCAAAGAGTTTCTGGGCCAAATTCGGACGACCCAGAAGGAGTTTAGTGATCGGTTGGATGAGATGAACACCGATCACAAAGCCCGGCTGCGGGCCGCCCAGGCCGACGCCCGGCAGCAGGATGAGCAACTGCGGCAGGAGCTACTCCAGATGGCCAGCACGTTGGATGGCCGCAAAACCTCCCGCTACGATCTGGGCCGGATGTTATTGGAACTGAGCCAACGCCTGATGAGTGAGGATGAAGCCTCGCCGCGACTTGGCTAACTTGTTATATGTCATCCCCACCCGATCTGGAACGAACCGACCAGAATGATGACCAGCTTGTGGCCTCGATTCAAGCGATTTTGCTCAAGCAGGAGCGGCAGCGGCTGCAACAGCTTGAAGCCGAGATCGAGGCACTTCAACGCCAATCCGCCTCTCAAAACGAGACCTTACACCGCGAAATCCGCGATCTATTGGCAGACGTGGACCGGCTACACAAGGCGGCCCGGACCAACGAAGATCGCGCCCGCGACCTACAGGTGGAGTTGGAGCTACTGCGGCGCAGGCTCAAGACCGACGCCGAAACGCACGATCATCATCTGACCCTGACAGTCGATGGCGTCCGGCAAGAAATCCAGGCGTTACAGGGCCTCGTGCAGAGGAATGAGCAACAGATGCGGGCGGTGCAAAGCGAGATTGCCGCGTTGCGCCGCAAAGCGCAGGCCGACGCCGAGGGGATGGTGGCCCGGCTGTCCCCGGTCCTGAGTTCGATGGTCAAGGAGGCCATCCGGGAGTCGCCGGAGGAGATGGCCGAGGCGCTGGGGCCGGTGATGGGCGAGGCGATCCGCGTCCAGATCCGCAATGCCCGCCAGAGTATGGTCGAAGCCCTCTACCCAATCATCGGCCAGACCGTGCAGCGGGCCGTCAACGAAACCTGGCGCGAGGTTCAGCGGAATATCGACGCCCGCCTGAAGCATACGTTCGGCCCGAACAATTTTTTGCGTCTCCTGGCCGCCCGGCTGCGGGGGGTCTCACCCGGCGAATTGGCCTGGCGGGCCTCACTCCCCTTTCAGGTGGAGGAACTTTTCCTGATCCAACACGGCTCCGGCTTACTGCTGGCCCATAGCCACGGCGACCCGGACCGGCAGGAGATCAAAGAGCCGGCCAGTGGCGATACCGACCTGATTAGCGGAATGTTGACCGCCATTCGGGATTTCGTGCGGGACTCATTTGGGCAGGGACAAACGGATAAAGAGTTGGATGAGATTCAGTATGGCGATCAGCGGATTGTCATTCGTAGTGGAGAAATGGCCTATCTGGCTGTGGTCACGCGGGGCATAGAGCCGGAGGGCTTGAACGCCACACTCCACGAATTTGTCTCGGAGCTGCATCTACAGCATAGCAAGGCGTTGCGCCACTACAGCGGCGACCCGGCCACGCTGCCGCCGCTCCAGCCGGATTTGGCCCGGCTCGGCGCGACGCTGACCGGAGCGCAAGCGGTC
>CAZWZZ010000864.1:0-3185 GCA_964638395.1 uncultured Caldilineaceae bacterium | reverse complement strand
TTAACGCAGAGCAGTGGAACGAGGAAAGGGGGGAAACGCTGGCGCGTTCCGGCTTTATTTCAACGCAGAGCGGTGGAACGAGGAAAATCGTCGCATACACCTGTTCCAGAGTGATCGTCGGATAGGTCTTGGCAATTTGCTCCGGCGAACGGCTGCGATACAGAAAATCATACAGGACGGTTTCAATCCCGACTCGCGTGCCTTTGAGCCGAATGTCATTCGGGGCTAACTAACGCCAACGCCACACCCGGATCGTACTATCGGCTGACCCACTAGCTAAGGTACGATTGTCCGGGGCGAAAGCAATTTCAGTAACAATACTTGTATGGCCGTGTAAAGTTTTAAGCAGCTCCCCATCAGCTATCCGCCACAGCCGTACTGTTCCGTCGCTGCCTGCCGAAGCTAAGACCGTACCGTCTGGTGAAAAAGCCAAATCCTGCACCCCACTAATCTGGCTGGTGAACAGTAAATCGAACGTATTACCTTTTTGTCCGGTATGGCCCCTGAGCGTTCTAATAAGGCGTCCGTTAGAAACATTCCATAACCGTATTGTATTTTCTGCTCCCCCAGACGCTAACAATGTTCCATCTGGTGAAAAGACAACACTTTGTACACTCTCGGTATGACCGCGCAGTGTGTGGATCTGCCGACCCTGTCTAGCATTCCATAATCGTACTGTCTGATCGCGTCCGCCCGATGCCAAAGTATTACGATCTGAGGAGAAGGCTACTGTATTCACATCAGCAGTATGACCATCAAACACTCTAATAGGTAAACCGTCTTGCATCCGTACCCAGCTAACTTGTTTGCCACTAGCTGAAACAAAAGTGGTCCAATCCGGCGAAAAATCTACTTCCACATACCAACTATGCACTTTTTCAAATGAGCGGTAGAGGCTACCATCAGTCACCTGCCACAAACGCAATGAAGTATCTCCCCCACCGGCGGCCAGTATATTGCCATTAGGTGAAAAGTCTAATCCTGAAACTTGCCCCACTCTGGGACCAGGCATCCGCATTGAACGTAAAACGCTGCCATCTGAAGCCTGACGTACAAAAACCACATTTTTAGCCCCACCAGAGGCTAAAAGTTTGCCGTCGGACGAAAAGGCCAGACTATCCACAAAATCACCTTGTTCAATAACATACAAACAACCGCTAGGACGCCCCAAAGCCACATCTAACTGAGCGCAAGGCTGCAAGCCCCGCCATAACCAAATACCACCGATGGTTGCCGCGATACACACCAATCCAACCAAAAGTAAAGTAGGGATAATCTGTCGAGAACGCCGCCGGGGTGATGTAGATTGGCGAGGCGACAAACGTTTGAGGCGAGATGGAGTAGATGACACAATATCTTCGACAGTTGGCAGTTCATCATGTTCCACCAATACATCTTCACCAATGAGATCAGCCAAGGTAGGTAATTCAGGTAGTGCATCCTGGTTTGATCTAGGTTCAGCTTGTTCGGAAGTTTTTTCAGGATTGTTCAAAAGTTAACACTCGACATGACCAAAAAACCCAATAACAACAATATACCGCAACCTACTATGCTCAGAATAAAGCCAGATATTAGCAGCGTTCCGAAAGCTGATCCCCAACCAAAGCGATTGATAGCTTGCAAGGCTATCAACTCAAGAATAAAAACATAAATATAGAGCGGAATATTTAACAGATTGACATACGGCACAGCAGTTAGAGCCGCAATAACTATCCCTATTGGTGCGCTGTAAGCGGCGCGGACGTAAATCAATTGGCCGTATGAACCATGTCCTCCCAAACCTCGTGCAATCCATTGTGTCAGCGCGGTCACAAAGGCCACGACCAACACGCCAAGAAACGGTCCAACCGTCACCCCCGCAAACAATGATACAATATCTGTCGGGGTCACTCTACCTGTCATAGCCATCTCTACGATAAATTTGAGCAGAAAGCCTATCGTTGCACCGACTAGACTACTAAAAACAAGCCAACGGTAAG
Source organism: uncultured Caldilineaceae bacterium (assembly GCA_964638395.1). Classification (GTDB taxonomy): domain Bacteria; phylum Chloroflexota; class Anaerolineae; order 4572-78; family J111; genus CAZWZZ01. Next base: position 1,206 of record CAZWZZ010000864.1, on the reverse strand, counting down.
CCCGGTTGGGCGTCGCTTGAGGATCGGCCAGAATACGTTCAAAGGTAGCAACTGATGGTTGGCCAATAACGCTAAACCACACCTCATCCCAGGTCAATGAAGCAGTACGTGTTGTTCCTTCTTGTTTTTTAGGTAAATCGCGGCCACAGTAACGACAAACAATAGCCTCGGCCTTAATAGTTTCAGCACAGTAGGGACATTGGCGCGTAGTTCTGTGTTCATTACGTTTTTTCAGACGCTTAAGCGTGGGGGGAGGTTTTGGCTGCACCGGTGGTGGTTGGGGCGACTTCATTGCTAACTGACTAATTCCCTGATGAGCAATTTCATTATCAGGATTAAGTTCAAGCACCTTATTCAAGTAACGTATCTTTTCGCTGGGAGAGTCCACTGTAGCCACCAACCACAACCAGGCGGCTTCATTATCTGGTTCCACATCCAATAATTGGCGTAAAATTCGTTGACCAGTTTGTGTGTCACCAGATTTGATGGACATAACAGCGTGTTGTAATTCTGGTTGATCCATTTAATCCATACTCTTGATGTAGATTGAATATTCCATTGTCCGATGTGCCCAGTCAAGTCGGGCGCAAACCACCATACCTGGCTAAAGGTTGGACATCATTTTCCCAATGCTACGCCAACCGTGATTCCCGCAACGATCCCAATAATACCGCCTATGGGAGCAGAGCTAAAAATCATCCCAAATATAATCGCTACGATTACCCCAATAACTACCCCAATGATTGCTCCAAAGAGACCCCCAAACATTCGGGTATTAATGATACCTACAATGGCACCGACATACAATCCTTGTATTATCCCAATAAATGAATGAACTTTGCCATTCAAGTCGCCAAATAAGCCTGCCTCGCCTAAGAAAAAATTACCGGCGAAATAACCAAAAATATAGCCAACAACTATTCCCACAATCGGCCCGATAATCAACATAATGTGTAAGGGTCAACAACATTTTGTGCAACCTGAACACTACAACGGATGGAGAAAACAGCGGATTTCGGGCTTTTTCTATCCGTTTCTTTCCTAATCCGATGTAGTGTTGTTGTTCAAGATGTGTTTGCCCATTACAGATAATCAACATAATGCAACCGGTTTGAAATTCTTTACGAGCTGGCTTTACTTTTATGGGTAAAACTTTTTGTTTCAACCAGGCAGCATCATATACCAGTCCAAACACATAAGTGTCAG
>CAZWZZ010000863.1:0-3187 GCA_964638395.1 uncultured Caldilineaceae bacterium | reverse complement strand
AATTAGCTTCTAAAAACTATAAAATGTTTTATCTGGATGACTATTCGTACACACAGTCGATGGTCGAGAAATTCCACCAAAGTGGGAGAAAGCCAAGACACTATGGATTGCTTATCGAAATGCATGATCTTGGTGATTCAAATATACTACTGTTCTATATACTGCTTAATTGGTCGCTATATTATGGTTTCTCGGTGTACCAAAGGGAAGAAAATGACTGGGTGAATGCAGAGGAAGAAAAATTCGATCATTTATTTGATATAATTAAAACCATTGACAACGATTTTACACGTACAAGCAACTCAATAGGTTGGAAAGATCAGAATCGAAGACTTGATTTTGAAACATTTAACAGTCAGGATATGTTTGCGTTGGCAGATACAATTAAGCGTTCAAGAATTATAGATGATTTAGTAGATGAAATCAGTAGTATAATTGACAAGTTCAATGAAGGATATGAAAAGTATATCTCTGACGCAAAGAGAAATCACAAAAATGCCACATAAGGGCAAGCGTTACACATCCGCCCCATCCCCACAAACCCCAACGCCGGGCCAGCCCGGCCTGAACCCCCTCAACAAACCAATGACCGCGCAGTTCAAGACTCTAAAGGCTTCCGCACTCAATCTCACTCCATTATGCGTAATTGGTCAGATAGCATCCTGAGTAGGTTGAAGCGTAGCGGAAACCGTATCGAAGCCGCGTCCTGAGCCTGTCGAAGGGGCTGCGGGTTGCCCAAGACCTCTCCCGTTCGCCGCACCCTTCGATACGCGCTCCACTCCGTTCCGCGCTACTCAGGATGCTGGCCAATGAATTACGCATAATCGGTTCTCAGGTAAAAAAAGTGTCTGGGTTGCGGCTCATCACATTACCCCAAAAACAGATCCGGCAGGGGAACGATACTCAGCACTAACCCAACGATGAGGGCGGTGGCCAGGCTGGTGGCGACTTTGGTCCAGGTGGCGGCTTTGTTCGTGGCCAGGTCGCCCTGGTAAACCATCCAGCCGAAGCGGGGGATGAAGATCAACGGCAGGGCCAGGCCATATCCGGCCAGGAGGATGGTGATGGCGGCGATGCGCTCGGCTGCGCCCAAGACCCGGTCGGCGGTGTCGATCTTGACGGTGTGGGTGATCTCCGTGCCCAGCGCGGCCCAGACGGCCACGGTGATCTCCGCCTCCAGGACCGGGGCGACGCTGATTAGAATGGCCAGGCCGATCAGGTAGACCATCATCCGGGATTGATCGGCGGCGCTGAGGGAGGTCAGCGGGTCCAAATCGAGGGGGGTCCAGCCGGTGGCCAGCCAGGCCAAAATGGCGATCAGCAGGATGTGGGCGAATTGGTCGAGAAACAGCAGGAGGATGCCTTTGCCTTTGGAGTTATCGACAAAAATAAAGGTCCTGAACTGGTCGATGAAGAGATGGCCGATGTAGAGGACGATGATCCAGACCCACCAATTGGGGATCGCCCCCCACAGGAAGACGCCGGTGATGAAGGTGACCACGGCCACGTGGACGGCCAACCCGATCCAGCCTTTACGCTTGGCCAAGACCAGCCAGTAGGGTTGGAGGAGAAAATCACCGATCATATGTCCCAGTAGCAGTCGAAGAAAGAAGGAGAGGGCCATAATGTAACTAATCCTTTTCTTTATAAGTTTTCTTTTTTCAAATTTTCCAGGAGGGGCAGCGTGAATGATACCTGAGTGCCCTGCCCCACCGCTGAATGGATTTTGAGGGAGCCGTTGACAACGCCGGCCCGATCCTGCATATTGATTAGTCCCAGGCTGCCGCTGGCGTCATAATCATTTTCTAACGCCCGTATATCAAAGCCCGCGCCATTATCCTTGATAATGACCGACAAACAATCCTCGGCAAAATCGGGGCGCAGGATTATATCCAGTTGTTCGGCATTGGCATGCTTTTTGGCATTGTTGACGGCCTCTTGAATAACGGCAAAGATGGCCACTTCGGCTCTGGAACTCAATCGCCCGAATTGCCGCTCGACGGTCAGGATGATGTTGAGATTATCCGTCTCCCGCAAACGTTGGACGTAAAGCTCCAGGGCCGGGACCAACCCTTTCGTTTCCAGAATGACCGGTCGCAGATCGAAGAGCAGGGTCCGTAACTGTTTCAGGGCTTTGTCGGCCACGGTCACGGTCTGGTCGATCTCGGTGGGGGCCTGTTCCGGGGCGCGGTCGATGACTTTTTTGATGAAGCTCAGGCTCATGACAATCGAAGCCAGGAGTTGAGTGGGGCCGTCGTGGAGATCACGGGCCAGCCGTTTGCGGATCTCATCCTCCACGGCCACCAGCCGGTCCCGCTCCTCCCGTAACGTTTCATACAGCCGGGCATTTTCGATGGCGATGGCGGCCTGGTTGGCAAAGGTAATCAGTAATTGTTGATCCAACTCCCGAAAATAGCGGCCCGGTTCGCTCCGCATCAGTTGCAAGACGCCGATCAACCGCTTGCGGGAGATCATCGGCACGCACAGCAGCGATGTCAGCGGAAAGTCGAACGCCTGGGCCACCTGTTGGTAATACCGGTCATCCTGGTTGACATCGTTGACGATCAGCGGTTGCTGGTGGCTGGCCACCCAGCCGGCGATACCCCGGTCGCGGGGCATGCGTCTTCCTTTCAAACCCTCGCCGCCGCCGCCCTCGATCACGGCGAAGACCAACTCATCCGTCAACTCATTCAACAAAATCAATGAGCCGGCCGAGGAGTTCATAACTTCAACCGCCGAGGCCAAAATTTTGTGTAACAGCGGTTCCAGATTTAACTCGGAGGTTAGAGTCTGGGCCACCTCCTGTAACACATACAGATGGGCGATGCGATCCTGGGCCTCCCGAAAATCGGTTTCCAGCGTGCGGACCTTTTCCCGGAGGGCTTCCAGCTCAGTTTTTTCAGTGGTGTGATTCCTGGAGGTCATATAGATTTATCCGTCTCGCTTATGGGGTCGTGAGCAGCCACATGCATCTCGCTGCTCGATTAGAAGCATAGTGGAATTGATGAGTCGTGACCATAGTCTAATAGTAATTATATCATAAGATTGTTAAGGGGACTATGGCCCACCCAAAAATTAAACGCTCCGCCCGGATGGTTAAATCTTGACCTCATTTCTTGAACCACTGCTCGATCAACGGCAACCGCTCTTGAGCCGCCGCGTCGCTCAGTTGGGGACGATGATAATA
>CAZWZZ010000862.1:0-3188 GCA_964638395.1 uncultured Caldilineaceae bacterium | reverse complement strand
ACCTGGGCACGCAGGGCTGGGTCCACACGGCGCTTTGGGTCTCCCCCCTCGATCCGAATACGGTGATTGTGGGCGGGTTGGATTTGTGGCGCAGCACCGATGGCGGCGCAAATTTGACTCAAATTAGCAATTGGACTAGGTGGCCTCGCTCCGCGCACGGTGACCATCGGGTCATCGTTTCTCCGCCAAACTTCTCAGCAGATAATCGGGTCGTCTACTTTGGGAATGATGGGGGCCTGTATCGCACTCAAGACTATACGACCGTCGGCTCGGACAGATATAAAATAAACGGCTGGGAAGATATGAACAAGGGCCTGCGCGTGACCCAATTTTATGGGATTGCCATCAACTCTAAAGGGGTGGTGGTTGGCGGAACGCAGGATAACGGCGATGTGCGGTATGCCGGGCAGCGGGATCAGTGGACGAAGATGGCCGGCGGCGACGGGGGCTATATGGCTGCCGATCCCTTTAACGATCAATATTTTTATGGCGAGTATGTCAACGCCACAATCCGCCGCAGCGGCAGCGGCGGCAACTGTTGCGCCGAGTCTATTTTTGGCAAGTTCCAACCCTGGGACTTTAACCAGGCCGGGGTGACCGCGACGGCCCCCAGCCCGCTACAAGATGCCGTTGATAAAACGGCCAACTTTATCGCCCCCTTCGTCATTGATCCGCAGGTAGAGAATCGCCTGCTGGTGGGCGGGCTATCGTTATGGCGCACCAATGAAGTCAAGAAGTCAGTCAAGATTTCTGTAAATGACCCCCAAGCCCCGGCCTGGAGTGCCATCAAAGATGCGATCGGGAACAATAAGAGAACGCATGCGATTAGCGCCATTGCCATCGACCCGGCCGACTCAAATAGAGTGTGGGTCGGGCACAACAACGGTAATCTCTACAAAAGCATCAATGCTGGCAGCGATTTTCCTGACTGGACGCAGGTCGATGAAAATACTCCCGCCTTGCCGAATCGGGTGGTGACTCGCGTCACCGTTGATCCAACGGACACTACGGGCAATACCGTCTATGTCACCTTTGGTCGCTTCTTCGGGGATAACCTCTACCGCACCACGGATGGGGGCAGCAACTGGAGTGATGTCAGCGGCAACCTGCCCAGCATCCCCATCTACGATTTGCTGGTCAACCCCAATAATCAAAATTGGCTTTACGCCGCCACGGAGTTAGGCGTCTTCACCAGCGAGGATCGCGGCGCAAATTGGAAAGCGACCAATGACGGCCCCTCGAATGTGCGGGTGACGCAACTGGTCTGGAAAGTCATCGACGGCCAAAATCGAATCTATGCCGCCACCTTTGGCCGGGGCGTTTATATGACCCCGGTGCAAGCCGAAGGGGCACCGGCCCCCACCTGTTACACGTTGACTGTCAACGCGGATGCCAACAAATATAGCGCCGCCCCTCCCCCGAACTGCGAGAACGGAACCAAATATCTGGAAAATACCAAAGTCACTCTCCAAGCGTTGGCGGGTGATAGCGAGCAGTTCACCGGCTGGAGTGGCGACCTCAACAGCACGGGGCGCATCGAAACCATCACCATGGATGGCGACAAAAGTATCACCCCCGCATTTAGTGGCGGTGAGATATGCTACAGCCTGACGACAGTGCCCCAACCGGATGATGGCAATAACTTTGTCGATGTTATTGAACCGGCGGCTCCCACCTGTAGCGATGGTGTTCGCTACACCAAGGGGACCACCGTTCGGATTGAAGCCCTTTCTTTTGGCAGCCTCAACTTTACCGGCTGGGAGGGTGGCCTGCCTAAAGATGCCGGCTCCCCGGCCACGCTGACGATGAATAAAGATGAGACGGTCACCGGTATCTTCGCCGCCGCGGCGGACAACAACGATTTCGACAACTTTGACGATCTGTTTGATAATTTTGATTTTGGTAGCCTGAGCGCCGGTCAACTGTCGAGCCAACAGGATACCACCCTGACGGCCACCCTGACAGCGGATACTACCGGGGCCACCGCCGAAGCCACCGACCCGGAAACTTGTGAAAATGGCGTGGGCAACGCGACGGTCTGGTATAAGCTGACGCCGCCCATCGACGGCTTCCTCTATTTCGACACCTCCGGCACCGGCTACGATACCTCGATTGCCGTCTTTGAAGGGGATGATCCTAACACCTGGGAGCTGATCGAATGTGATGATGACTCCGAGGATGAGGGCGGCGAGTTCGATGACTCCGAGGATTTCTTCGACGATCCGGAGTTTGACGATCTGTTCGAGGATGACTTCTTCGAGGATGACTTCTTTGATGAGGATTTCTTCGAGGCTGATGATTTCTTCGATTTCTTTGAAGAGGATGACTTTTTCTACGATGAGTTTGATGATGTCTCCGAAGATCAGCTCGGCCAGTTAGAAGTGTTTGTCTTCGCCGACGAAACCTACTACATCATGGTCACCGATGTCAGTGACGCCGCCCAATTCCAACAGATTGATGATGAAGATCAGGAGTTTGGCAGCGGCCTTGACCTGGAGGATACGCCGCAGGGTGGCTTGCTAGTTCTCAACTCTGTCTTTACCACGATTGATGACGCCTTTGGTCCGCCCAATGCCCCGACCACCTTAAAAGCCACCGTCGCCTCCGCCACAGCGGTCGACCTGACCTGGGCCGATAAAAGTACGGGCGAGACTGAGTTCCGTATCGAACGCTCCCTCAGCAGCACCAGTGGCTTTACGGAAATTGCGACTGTGACGGCCAACACCACCACCTACAGCGATACCGGTCTGACCGAAAACACCACCTACTACTACCGGGTCCGGGCCTATCGGGCTGACGATCAGGCCTTCTCCAGCTATTCCAATGTGGCCAGCGCCACCCCGTCATCGTCAACAAATTCAATTTACCTACCGCTGATTGTTAAATAAGCCCAAAGTCGCCCGTTGACGAAAAACCACCCTTCGATAAGCTATTGCTACTCAGGCTGCGGAGAAACATCAGCCTGAGTAGCTGAAAGCGTATCGGGGGGTGCGGGGAAAAAAGTATGAGTGGCGTAGGGGGGAGGCAACTCGGCTTGAGGCTACTTTTGCAAACCACCGTCTCTCCGAGTTGCCTCCCCCCTACTGGTTGTCGCCTCGAAAAGTTCTGCTTTCATTCTGATTTCAGTATAAAACTGTAATGGGCAAACACATCTTGAACAACAACACTACATCGGATTAGGAAAGAAA
>CAZWZZ010000861.1:0-3189 GCA_964638395.1 uncultured Caldilineaceae bacterium | reverse complement strand
TGGTGAGGAGCAAACGGTAGACCTGAATAAGGTGTATGGCACCAGAGGTAAACGGTACAAGGTCCGGGGCCTGCTCAATATTCTCCACAGCTACAAATTTACCATTACGGAAAACACTCCCATTGAAGAAGAGATCGCCCTGGACCCGGAACTGTTGGGCAAAGTCTTCGAGAACCTGCTGGCCGCCTATAACCCCGAAACCGAAACCACCGCCCGCAAGCAGACCGGCTCCTTCTACACCCCCCGCGAAATCGTGAACTATATGGTGGATGAGTCGCTGATTGCGTATTTGGAGACTCATCTCCAAGCGGAGGAGCAATCGGAACAAGCGGAGCAATCGGAGCAAGCGGAGGATCGTCAATCGGAGCGTCAATCGGAGCAATCGGAGCAATCGGAGCGTCAAAGTTCTACTTTGACTACTTTGATACAGACAGAGCAAGACAAAGACAAAGCAAGCTTTGTCGCTCCGCTCAATCTCCACGGTTCACAGTCGCTTCGGGATAAACTACGTCACCTGCTGGCTTACAACGAAGAACCCCACCAATTTAGTGGGGCCGAAGTCACCCAGCTCATCAAAGCTATCGACAGCCTAAAGATTTTGGATCCGGCCGCCGGCTCCGGGGCTTTTCCGATGGGTATTTTGCATAAACTGGTCTTTATTTTGGGTAAGCTGGACCCCGGTAACGAACGCTGGAAAGAGAAGCAGATCGACAAGGCGGAACAGATTCCCGACAGCACCATTCGGAACCGGGTCATCGAGGAGATCGAAGCCGCCTTTGAGCGGAACGACCTGGATTATGGGCGGAAGCTGTATCTGATCGAAAATTGCATCTACGGCGTGGACATCCAGCCCATCGCCGTGCAGATTGCCAAGCTGCGCTTCTTTATCTCCCTGGTAGTTGACCAGATCATTGATGACGGCCAACCCAATCGGGGGGTGCTGCCCCTGCCCAACCTGGAAACCAAATTTGTGGCGGCCAACACCCTGCTGGGCATCGACCGGCCGCCCCAACTGGCCTTCAAAGATCCGCTCATCGAGCAGAAAGAAAAGGAGCTGGAAGAGATCCGCCACCGCTACTTTACGGCCCGCACCCCCAAAACCAAAGAGAAGTACCGCCAGCGGGATGTTGACATCCGGGCGGAGATTGGCCAATTGCTGAAAGGCAGCGGCTTCCGCACCGAGACCACCCAAAAGCTGGCCACCTGGAACCCTTATGACCAGAACGCCAGCGCCGATTTTTTTGACTCCGAATGGATGTTTGGCATTGTCGAGGGGTTTGATATTGTGATTGGAAATCCGCCTTATATCAGAATACAAAATATTGATAAAGATGAAGCAGTAACGTTGAAAAAAAACTTTGTGTCAAGTACTGGCAAGTTCGACATATATGTTCTTTTCGTCGAGCAAGCTTTCAGAGCAATCAGCCCACAAGGTGTAATCTGTTTTATTCACCCCCACAGATTCCTAACTGCGGATTATGGAAAAGGTTTAAAGAGTTTTTTGGATAATGTGAAAGGTCTCCGACAAGCAACCTGTTTTGGCGTTGACCAAGTATTCGAGACAGCTACAACATATACAGGAATTTTTATCTATTCGTTACACAATCCGTTTTTTGGTTTTCGAGAAGTTAACACCAAAGACTTTCAAGATATTCCTTTCATCATAAAAGAATATTCTGATAGAAGTTCCCATTGGTTTATGAGTAGTGGTGGTACTTCTTCTACTGACTTGATATACAAACTCCGAGAACATGGCATCCAACTTTCGGAAATTTTTGAGGGTATTTTCCAAGGCATTGTAACAGTTGGTGACGACATTTTTGTAGTTCAAGGAAAAATGAAAGGAAAGTATCTTGTAGGTTACTCAGATGCTCTTGGTGATAAAGTGAAACTTGAAGCAGGTGTTGTAAGACCACTTCTAAAGGGTGAGAATATTAGGCGCTACCTACAACCCCAAAGTGATCTATGGGTTTTTTATCCGCATTTTCAGCATAAAACAAAAGGGAAAACAAAACCTTTTACCGAAGCAACTTTGCGTTCGGAATTCCCGTTAGCCTATGACTATATTAGTAACTTTAAAGAACACTTGATTGAGAAAAAAATAAGATACAAAACCAATCCTAAATATTGGTATTCGTTACATCGTTCAAGGCAGATTTCAATTTTTGATCAACTTAAAATCTTGACACCTCAATTACAAAACTATCCTCATTTCACAATCGACAAAGAAGGTTGGTTTCCAGATGCTGGCGGATATTCGTTCGTAAAAAAGAGTTATGTTAAAGAAAGTTATGAATTTTTCTTAGGAATATTAAACAGTTCACTGTTGTGGTATTTCATCAGGAACACCAGTAACCCATATAACAATAACTATTACTATTTCAAAACTAAATATTTGCAACCATTCTCAATTCCAAAACCCGATGATGTTGAACACGCTCAGTTGGTATCAAAAGTCAACCAAATCCTCGCCGCCAAACAAGCCAACCCCACCGCCGACACCTCGGCCCTGGAAGCGGAGATTGATCGCCTGGTGTATGATCTGTACGGCTTGACGGCTGAGGAGATTGCGATTGTGGAGGAGGCGGTGGGGGGGTAGCAATGGACAACGCGCTATACAAATACGGCTTCACCAAAGAACAGTGGTCTACCGGCAAAGAAGAAATGCGCTGCGTCCTGATCGAACGGGCCAAGCTGCGGGGGATGATCCCCTACTCGGAGTTGGTGCAAACGTTGCGCAGCATCCAGTTGGAGGCCAATTCGTTTGCCCTGTTTACCATGCTGGGCGAAATCTCGACCGAGGAGGATCAGGCTGGACGAGGGATGCTCAGCGTCATCGTGGTGCATAAGGTGGGCGATATGCAGCCGGGTTGCGGTTTCTTTGAGTTGGTTCAATCGCTGGGCCGGGACACGTCGGATATTCTGGCTTGCTGGGTGGCTGAGTTGAAGAGGGTTCACGCTTGTTGGAGGGGGGCGACATAACGTGGTTCGTCGTAACGACGTGCTATCATTGCCCCTTCCGTCCCAAAAACCTTCCGCCATAAAGTGGGCGGTTACTACCTCATTCCTCGAACTACGCCACGTCTTGGCCTACCGGTTTTATTGGCCAGCCCTGCCGCTACAAGGTGGGGGATTACGCCGTTCGCGCCCTCGCCCCGGAAACGATCACCCGCCGGGAACAGGTGTTTG
>CAZWZZ010000860.1:0-3198 GCA_964638395.1 uncultured Caldilineaceae bacterium | reverse complement strand
CACCCTTCGATACAACCTCCGCTCCGCTCCGGTTTACTCAGGATGCTACCCGCTTCACTTAATGACATTGAGGTGTGTCATTCCTAAAGCAACCCGTAAGCCATCGTTAACATAAACATCAGGAGAATACTTTGCAGCAGGAAAATAGGCACAGTATTTTTGAGATAGTCGGTCATGTCGTACCGTCCCGGTTCCCGAACCAGAAGATTATCCCCATTAGTGATCGGCGTGATGAAGCCGCCCATCACCGCGAAAGCGATGGCGATGGCGAAGGGTTCCGGGGGGACCCCCTGAGCCGTAGCCAAACTGATGGCAATGGGGGCAAAGATGGCCGCCCCGACGGCTCCCCCGATGATCTGGGCGCTCAGGGCAGTCAACAAATAGACCAGCCCCAACGACCCGACGACTCCTAAACCTTGACTGAGCGCGGCGATGAGGTCCGCAATCAAGGCGGCGGCCCCCGTTTTTTGGAGGGCAATGCTCAAAGATAACATCCCGCCGATCAGGATCAACAAGCTGCCGTTGATGCTCCGATAGGCTCGCTCCGGGCTGAGGCATCTAAGCATGACCAGCGCCAGAGCGGCCATAACGCTGGCGGTTGCCAGAGAGGCCAGCCCCGTCACCACTAACAGCAGCATCACCGCCAGGACCAGCATGGTCCACTTGGCCTTGCTGGTAATCAGATCGCCCGGCTGCGGCCCCAGATCGGTAACGGGGACCAGGTCTAAATTGCGGCCAATACCGCGTAGACTGGCCGGTGGTCCCTGCACCAGCAGGGTATCGCCGGCGGCTAAAACCAATTGCGACAGCTTGGTGCGGATCGTTTGTCCGTGGCGATGAACCGCCAGCACGTTCAGGCCATAGCGCTGACGAAAGCCGATGTCGGTCAGGCTTTGGCCCACCAGAGATGAGCGGAAGGGGAGCATCAGTTCGGCCAACCGTAGCGTCTCGAGCTGGGATTGATTGAACTCCTCAAAGCTGATTGTGCCTTTCATCTCCAAGCCGTGGGTCTGGGCCGCTTTGAGAATGCGCCCGGTATCCCCCTCAACAAACAAGAGGTCATTTTGTTCCAGAACCGGATTGGCGCTGGCCGGTTGTATGGATTCCCCCTGGGGCTGAACGGCGATGATATTGAGGCCAGAATTTTTTTGAAGCCCGTCCTCAGCACTCAGCGACTTGGCAATTAGATTAGATATAGAGCGGACCCGGACACGATACAGCGATTTATCCAGGTGGTAACTTTGCCCCACTTCGGCCAGCGATAGGCCCTGCGGTTCCGGCGGCAGCTCCCGGCTCAAGAAGCGCCGGCCGGCCGTCAAATACCAGGCCATCACCACCCCCACCGAAACCAGTGCGTAGGGAGTCAAGGTAAATATGCCCAGCCGGGTCCCGCCGCTGACGGCTAAAATATCGCTGATCAGGGGGTTTGAGGTCGTACCGAGCAGGGTTAGTTGATTACCGAGAGTCGCGGTAGTGGCCAACGGTAGTAGCAGGCGGGAGGGGGACAGATTGGCCTGCCGGGCTACCCGCAACACGGCCGGCATGAGCAAGGCCACCACCAGCAAGCCGTCCAAAAAGGCGGTCAGGAGGGCCGAGGTCAGCATCACGATAAACATCAAGATCAGTTCGCCCCCCTGGCTGAAGCGCAATATTTGATTGGCGAGCAGGGTGGCGACGCCCGTATCGAGCAAAGCCGCCCCAATGACGAAAATGCCGGCCACGATCAAAATGACGGGTTGGCCAAAAACGCTAAAGGCTTCCTCGGCTTCGAGAATACCGCTGATAATCAAAAACAGTAACACCAGCAGGGCAACGATGTCGTTTCGCACACGTTGGGTGGCCATGGCCAGGACCGTCACAGCGAGCAAGATAATGGTTACTATGGCTTGTGAAAGCATAGATTGAGATCCTTTGCTATTGGGTGGAAGAGTCTGTTTTAAAATAGTCGCCAAGCGTGAACCATGAGATATGGTTCGTGAGCGTGGCGACATAAAATCACGCCGGATCGTGTCTCACGTTTCACGGCGGTGGTATTATGACTACTCTAGCTATGAATTTGTTGGTATAAGGGATATGCAGCCTGGGGGAGAACAATCTCCGGCTGACCTGACGATGGCCTACCAACTTGGATGGCCAAATCCAAGCCAAAACGGGGATTTGGTCATCCCCTTTGAGCAAAATTGCATGTACCGAGAATCAAAAAAGCCAGCCCGAATGGAGCTGGCTCTTCTTACGATACACGATTAAACCTCCGGCTCGATGCCCAGAGCGCGTAACTGAGCGGCTAGCCGGTCGGCCCGCTCACGACCGGTCAAAATGAGGTTCTTTTCCCGATCACACCAACGCAGCCAGTGATCCTGTTTGTCCTCAAAAACGCCCTCCCACAGAACCAAACCCAGGTCTACCTGCTCTAAGTAATGATCCGGCTTCAACTCATACGTCCCCACCTTCAACTCATAAATCGTCAGGGCCTCGGTCTGGATGAGCCGCTGAGGATCATAGATGACGTAGTAGGGGACGCCGGCCCAGGCATACTCTTGAAACTTCTTGTCCGTTTCCTGGCCTTTGGTGTTGGATACGATTTCGATGACCACCTCGGGCGGCTTGCCAAACTCCCACAAGAAATAGGAGCGGTGGGCCTTCTCCCACCAATTGTCGGCCACTTCGACATCGAGGCTCAAAAACATATCGGGCACAACCGGGGGCTGATTGACGGCCCGAAACAGGCCCACATTGGCCGCCGCCAAAAAGGGCCGGTCACTCTGCCAACCGCTGTACAGTGGCTCCACCAGCAGTCGTTGCTGTTTTTCAGAGGGCAAATTATCCACAGGAACGTCATTCTCGGTTGTCAGATGGGTGATATCGGGTTGTTCGATTTCTTCTTCGATTGCCTCTTCGATTTTCGTTTCTTCGATTTTCGTTTCTTCGATTTTCGTTTCTTCGATTTTCAATGAAGGGTTGGTCAGGGCCTCGGTTGCCATCCACCGCCTCCGAATAGAACATAAATCCAACGAATTCGTAACTGCTCAGGCATGTCATTTCGAGGCTGAAAGCCGAGAAATCCACCCAGATGGTCGTTTGCAAACATCGGTTTTGGGGGATTTCTCGCTCCTATCGTCGCTCGAAATGACATGGGAATGAATAAGTTGCCATTTATTTTAGCCGGAACCCGCCTAGAATTGCAACTGCACGTTTGGC
>CAZWZZ010000859.1:0-3199 GCA_964638395.1 uncultured Caldilineaceae bacterium | reverse complement strand
GGATGAAACGTACATTTTGTAGTGGTCAAAGTCATCTTGAACAGTTTTGGCGTGACTGTTTAGAACACGGATCGTCAGGATGGTCGGATTTGTTGATTTTAATCCGTTAATCCCAGTAATCCGTGTTCTTAAGCCTATGTTCAACATTATTCTGACCCCTACACTTTGTTACCCAATTTGCCCCCAAAGTAAAACTTTGGACTCCTTTTGCGTAAATCGTGAATGGTTAGTTGCACGCTGGCCAACTGCTAATCGTTTCCTCCCGGCCATCGGTGTGAACAATTCGTAAGTTACCTGCGTCGCCCGGCTGGTCGCTGCCGTCGCTGCACACCTCGGCGCTGTCATGCCCGCCAACGCCCTGGCCATCGAAATAAATCTCGCTGACATTCTCGATGTCCCAACGGAAACGATAGCAATAGTTCCCCTCGTAGCTGGCGCAGACGTTGACACTCGGCGGGCCGGCGGGGGCGGCTGGTTGTACGGGCGCGACCGGATCCACCGGGGCCACCGGATTAGGCTGGGCCACTGGCGGAGCCGTCGGCGGGGCGCTGACGTTGAGCGTGACCGAGTCCTGGACGCTGCCGTTGCCGGTGGCCACCAGGGTGTAGGTGTTGGTTGAAGCCGGGGGACACACCTGTTTCGACCCTGAATTGGCCACCTGGTCGCCATCGAGGCGGACGGTCTGGGCGTTACGGGTGCGCCAGCGGAGGGTGGTGCAGCCGCCGCTGTTCAGTTGGTACTGGTCGGCCATCAACTGGTCGATGACCGGGGCGCTGGCCCGAGGTTTGGCCGTCGGTTTTGGGGTAGCCGTCGGTACGGGCGTGGCCGAGGGTTTCGGGGTGGCTGTCGGCGGCACATTGACGATGATGACCTGCTCCACCAACTCCCCGTCGAGCGGCTGCACCAGCAAGGTGTAGGTCGTGGCCGGCTCGGTCGGGCAAATCTGCTGCTGGCCGCTGGCGCTGACCTTATCATCATCCAGCCGCACCGCCAGGGCATTGCTGACCTCCCATTCGAGCGTCGTACATTCGCCGTGAAGCACCCGCGTTTCATTGGCCTCGAAGTCGATACTGACGCCGGGCGGCGGCGGGGGCGTGGGCCGCACCGTCAGCGACACCGTCTGCTCCTCCGTCTCCCCGGCCAGCGATTGGGCCGTCAGGCGGTAGATTTCGTTACTCTCCCGGGGGCAGACCTGGCGGCTACTCTCGGCCGGCACGACCTCGCCGCTCAAGCGCACCTCCTGAGCATTCTCCACCTGCCAACTGAGGCTGACACACTCCCCCAGATCGACGCTCTCTTTGGCCGCGCTGAAGATCATGGCCATCGCCGGGGGTGGGGTCTCGGTGGCAGTCGACGTGGCGGTGGCTGTTGGCTCCGGCGGCGCGGCGGCCTGCTGATTGGCGTTGGTTTGCCACCAATACCAGCCGCCCCCGGCCGCCCCCAGTAAAATGACAACGATAAAACCGATCAAGCCGTAGTTGGGCTGGCGACGGATGGGCGGCGCCACCGGCGGGGCGGCGCCTGGCGAGGCCGCGACCGGCAGCGATTGCACCTGCGTCCCCTGCACGGCCAGGGTGATCGCCGTGCCGACCTGGACCAGGTCGCCACTGTGCAAAACGGTCGGCTGCCTGATCCGCTGGCCGTTGACAAAGGTTCCGTTCGAGGAGCCTAAATCATCGAGGATGAGCTGCTGCCCCTGCACGGTCAACTGGGCGTGCTGTTTGGAGACGGTGCGCTCGTCGATGTGGATGTGGCTGTCGGTGGCCCGACCAATGAGGTAGGCCCCCGGCGATAGATTGTATTGTTGTCCGGCTTGAGGGCCGTTTTGAATGATTAGTCCTGACATTAAAATTACTCCTTTCGTTGTTCGGAGATTGGGAGATTAAGAGATTTGGCGATTGAGCTTGGTTCTCTAACAGTACCAGGCTCCCCCCCCACCATCCAGGCACAGCCGCGTCGTTTGGCCGTTGAGGGTCAGTTGGACGGTCTGGACAAAATCCCCTTTGGGCACCACCGTGAAAAAGGTGACCGAATTTTGGCCGCCGGGTACGGGGCCGGCCCCGGTATATTCGTAAGGACAGGCGTCGACCTCCGAACCACCGGCAGTGAAAAAGCGAATCGACTCAGGCCAGGTATCGGTCACCTTGACGGTAGAGTTATTGGTCAAAATTAGCTCCACATTGAAACCTCGGAAGTTGGCGTTTTTATCATCCCACCCGGCCCCATCTTGGGCTTGGCAAGGGCCGCCGCCTCGGGGCGCGCCCCACGGCTCTTCGTAACGATGCTGCTGGCCCCGTTGCAGAACGTAGGGGCTGTTGGCCGAGGGTGGTGCAGATGTCGGGGCCTGCGCGGGTGGCTGGTTGGCGGACGGTTGTGAAGCGGGCCGTGGGGTCGGGGTGGGGACCGCTTTTTGGGCCGACTCGGTGCTGCTCAGATCATCGATATAAATCGTGCCCCGCCCGCTGTAGCTGTCGTTGCCGTCATCCAGGGTCAGGCCGCTGAAGCTGATGGGGTAGTCGATGGCCCCATTATCGGAGCCGCTGATGTGACCGCTGGGCCAGGGCTGGCCGGGGTCGATGAAGGCCGTCATCTGCTGCCAGCCGGTATGCTCGATTGGCCCAAAACTCATCTGCCAGGTTTGCCCGGCGGAGTCTTTGAGCCAGGTGTTGAGAAAATGGCCCTGCCCATCGCCATACACCCAGGCGGTGATGCCGTTGGGTCGCCCGGATAGGGCGCGGTTCTGCAAAAAGACGACGTAATCATTGCTGTTTGTCGGGAAGTCATACGCCAATTTTCCGGCATAGGTTCCGCTGTGGGCCTGGGTCGTGCTGCGGGTAAAGGTCCCGTTCGGCTGGTCCCCCCGTTTCCAGGCGACGTTGGCTTCAAAATCCTGGAAAATACCCAACGGCGCGGCGGTTTGGGAGCGAGAGGTGACCGCTCTAGTAGCGGCGGTCGTCGGGCTGGGGCTGGGCGTCGGGGAGGGGGACGGGGTCGGGCTGGGGGTGACGCTCGGCTCCGCCGTCGGGGCAGGCACGGTCAGCTCGCAAAAGCCTTGGGCCACCGGCCCGGCGTCATACTCATCCACGGTTCCATCCGCCGGGTCCAAATCCAGGCCGGTCGAGACGGGGCGGCTGCTGAACTGCTCGATGCTCAGGTAATGCTCTCCGGCCCCCAACAGCCCCAGATTGGCCCACATCGT
>CAZWZZ010000858.1:0-3205 GCA_964638395.1 uncultured Caldilineaceae bacterium | reverse complement strand
CTCAGATATTGATCTGGCCGTTCGAGGTTGTCCCCCAGGAAAATATTTCCATCTTTTGGGACAACTCCTGCTTGAGTTAGAGCATCCGGTTGATTTAGTCAGGTTAGATACGCCCGATGCCTTTGCTCGTCATCTCGAACGAGAGGGAGAGTTGTTACAAATTGGCTGACAAAACCTTGGATCGGGTACAATTACTAAAAAATTTACGTTTGGAGGAATCGTGACTGAACTATTAGCCCATACGGATGCTTACCTAAAAGAATTTGAGGCGACGGTCGTCGCCGTTAACCCCGATGACAAGGCTGTGGCTCTGGACAAAACGGCCTTCTACCCAGGCGGCGGGGGCCAACCCCACGATCTTGGCTGGCTGAACGGGACACCGGTGACGAAAGTCAAAAAGCAAGGGGACCACATCTGGCACTGGCTAGACGGCGATCTACCCGCCGAGGGGGAGACCGTTCAGGGCAAGCTTGATTGGGAGCGGCGCTACAAGTTGATGCGGACCCACACCGCTTTTCACATTCTGTGCGGCGTCGTCTGGCGGGATTACGAAGCCCAGGTGACCGGCGGCAATATGGACGTCCTCAAAGGGCGCATGGATTTCGAGTTCGAGACGCTGCGGGGTGAATTGGTTCAGGAAATCGAAGAGAAACTCAACGCCGAGGTGGCGGCGGCGCGGGCTGTCCACGTCAAGACTCTGCCCCGCGAGGAAGCCTTCCAGATTCCCGACCTGATCCGCACCAAGATCAACCTGCTGCCCGAAGGCATCACCGAAGTGCGCACCGTCGAAATCGAGGGGCTGGATTTGCAGGCCGACGGCGGCACCCACGTAGCCAACACGCGGGAGGTGGGGACAATCAAGGTAGCCGGGTATAAGAGTAAGGGCAAGATTAATAAGCGGATTATTTTGGAGATTGAGGATTAAATCTTGGTTAGGGGGAAACGATGCAACAATTAGCCATTAAAGGAACGTATCGAGGCGGGGTCATTGCCCCGGAGAACCCCATTACGTATGATGGGGATACGAAGGTCATCGTTGTTTTGCCCATTCGGGCAGACACCGCCCTGGTATTCGAGCGTGTCGAAGATGAAGAAACCCGGTTGATCTTTCAACAGCCCCTCAAAGTCCATCTGACGATGGATGAAGATATGCTTTTCTTAAATTATGAGACCCTTGATATTAAGGCTTATGGGCAGGATTTACGCGAGGTCACTCAGGCTTTCCAAGATATTTTCATTGCCACCTTTGAACATTACACCACCCAATCTGACGAACAATTGACGCCCGAAGCCCAAAACTTAAAAAGAGCCTTGCAAGATTTAGTTCAAGAGCAAACTGAATTGGCTGAGGTTGAGGAATGAAGTCAATCCCTCGGCGTAAAATTATTCGCACACTCTCCAAAAAAGGCTTCGTTCTGGTCGAAAAAAGGCGGCATACCTTTCTGATTTTCGTCGATAGCCAGGGTCGCCAATCACAGATTCGTACTTTTGTTTCGAGAGGCAGCAGCTATAAAGATTATACATTGCCCCTCCTAAAAGCGATGAAAAATGAGCTAAAGCTGGAAAATTTAAAAGCGTTAGAGGCGCTCATCAACTGCCCATTGAGCGAAGATGAGTACCGTAGCTCACTGATTGAGCGAGGATTTCTGCAAAAAGATGAAAGTGGTTGATGAAGCAGAAGATATTAACCTCCTGTGGCGGATGGCGGCCAGAACGGACAGCCGTATCGAGCCAATACCGGTCGGGCAGCGCCAGTTCGAGGAGGATGATAGCAGCGCAATTATCGAAATTGCCCGGCGAGAGGGGCAAGTTGTTTCTATAAGGGAGTTCCAGAAAAATAATGATCCCAAAAATCCGAGCTTAGGGTCAGTTGTCATTTGTCAGTGGTCCGTTGCAAAGGACAAAGGACAACTGACCACTGACTCATCATCCAACTTTGGGATCATTTAAATCTTGGAATTGCCTAAAATCAAGTTTAGACAAAACAGGGGATAAGTGATGTCAATAGTAGAAACACGATACGAACATATCGTTCTCGCTGAAACCGGTGTACCGATGATTTCAGGGACGACGATGAAGGTGATTGAGCTTGTTCTGGACAGCAAAGCTTATGGCTGGAGTCCGGAGGAGTTGCACTTTCAGCATCCCTATCTGACCTTGGGCCAAATCTATTCGGCTTTGGCCTACTACTGGGATCATCAAGAAGCCCTCGATCAAGATATTGAGCGACGATTACAGTTTGTCGATCAAGTTCAACAGACTCAAAAACCGTCGTCCCTTGAGACTCGCTTAAAAGCTAAAGGGCTGATTTGATGCCCCTCAAACTGTATATGGATCAACACATTCCGCGAGCAATTACGTCTGGACTGCGCCTACGGGTAGCTCTGCATTAAACCGTGATTGAGGAGCAACCGCCCCCGCAGGCCGATAAATCAGCCTGCTATCCGAGGTGGAAGCCCGCTAAAGCAGGCTAAAACGTTGTTTTTCAGGCTGTTTTAACAGTCTTACACCTAAGATAGCCCGGCGATTTATCGCGGGGCGGTCTCCACGGTTTAGTGCGGTCGTACCGAAAGTCAAGGATGCAACTATGCTCTCACTTGAAAACCTTGTGGAGTCTGACAACGATGAACAGCTTGAGGCGGAGCGGCTGATCGATCTTCCTCTGCTTCACCCATTGCCCGCTGATTTTACCCAAGACCTGGCGATGATTGAGCAGATTCTGCTGGAATATGGCGCTAAGAAAATTATTCTATACGGCTCTTTGGCGCGGGATGATTATCACCCCGACTCTGACATAGATATTTGCGTGCAAGGGCTACCTAACAAACATTATTTTCGCGCTCTGGCGGAGTGCCTGATGAAAACAACTCACCGGATGAGTATCGTGGACTTCAAAAACACCCACGGCTATTTTCGAGAAAGAATAATTCGTGAGGGGAGATTAATCGCAATGAATGTAGAGGCCTTGCAAGAAGAGCCACGTGGCCACAAAAATATATAGCTTCTTGATCGATTGGGATAAACTTATTTTGGAAATCGAAGAACTAGCCACATATCACTTTTGCAAACGATCGCTTCCTTTGACCAACCCCGCCCGGACATGAATGATCCGGGCTACCAAACAGCACCGGATCAATCCGGTTTGGCTGATAAAACCCCATTGATGGGGTGCTGTTTGATAGCTCGGCGAGTTCATCGCCGAGCG
>CAZWZZ010000857.1:0-3210 GCA_964638395.1 uncultured Caldilineaceae bacterium | reverse complement strand
GCAGGCGACAACAGACTTGAACGCCAATCTGGGCCTGATGCCCGCTCTGGCCCGGTCCGGTGAAGCGCCGCTCCTGCTTTTTGATGCCCCCCGGCCCCTCCTCGACAAGTGGCCCACCCCAACCTGGCCCTCCGGCCCCATCTACCGGGCCGTTGACCGCCCCCTGCTCCCGGCCACGCTGCCCGGCGACACCTACCAACTCATCTTGGGGCTGGTCGATCTGGACAGTGGGGAGACTCTGGCTCGACATCCCCTGATCCCGCTGACGATCACCAGCCGGGATCACGTTTTTGAGCGGCCTCCCCTGGCCCAGCCGGTCAATCGTGATTTCGACGATCTGATCCGCCTGCGTAGCGTTGAGTTACAGCCGCTCGATAACCAAACACTGACTCTGACTGTGCAATGGCAAGCCCTGGCCGAGATGACGACCTCTTACAAAATGTTTGTTCACTTGACGGATGAAGGGGGGGAGATTATCAGCCAGGTGGATGCGTTGCCCCTACAGGGGGCGGCCCCGACGACCGGCTGGCTGCCGGGCGAACTGATCGAGGAGACGTTCCAATTGCCTCTGCCCCCCGACCGCGCTCCTGACGCAGCCCGGCTGCTCATCGGCTGGTACGATCCCGACACCGGCCAACGCCTCCGAAGCGCGGGGCAGGATCACGTGTTGTTAGAATCCGCCGGGGTATTCGTGGGGAATTAAGCGGGGTGGTGGGAAAGCCCCACCACCCTTGAAGATTTTCCAGATTCGTTATATATAACCATTCGCTTGATACGCCCGATCCTCTCTTCAACAAAATTACCCCTCTCGTTCCTCCGGGGCCACCGCACACCGCTCTACAGCGGCTAACACATCCTTCAAGACCGGCTTGCGGGTGAAAGTCAGCACCTCCCCGGCCGACGCGGCCTGCCACACTTCTTCGGCCACGTTGACATCCTCATAGACCACCAAAATCAAATCCTGGCGACCGGCCTCGCGGACTTTGGCCAATTTGCGTTGCAAGTAGCGAGGATGCCAGAAACCGACAAGCTCCAACAAGGCCCGGCGGCCATCCTTACGGTGGGTCAGGGAGAAGTCGGGGATCATGACCGTGTCGCTCACGATGATAAGTTCATCTTCGCGGCTCAAAATCCACTTTCGTTTCGGGCCGCTGTATTTCATCTCGAACTCGGCGGCAAAATCGGCTTCGAGCCGGCTATCAAACAGCCCCGATCCTTTGAAATGGGTACGTAACTGGGTGCGATCATCCAGCCGATACCGCAGCGGCTCCCGGCGGGGGAGGCCGGGTGGCTGCACATCAGCTTCCATGCGCCACTGTTTGCCGAGGAGCAGGGCCGGCATGAATTTGGCAAATTGGAGACCGTAACGGATGGTGGAAGTGACGAAGGGGGAAATCGGGCCGTGCAGGGTGATGTGGTAGCCCGCCGGCTTGAGGGGCTGAATGGTATACATCAGCTTGAACAGCTTGATGTATTTGAAAATATCCTTGTAGCCATCGAACACCTGAATTCGCACCTCTTTGGCCCAGTAGAGGAGCCCCCGAGCCACCTCCAAATTGTAACGGGCGATCAGGTCGCCGGGCGAGAGGGGATCGCCGGGGTCGAGCAGGAGTTGCTCCTCGGCTAGATCGGCGAAGAGAGCCGTCTCGGCCTGCTCCGGCGTCAGACCATAACCAGCCGCCGTTTCGGCCAGAGCTTGGACCCGCGTGGTCTGGTTGAACAAATCCTGTTTGGCGGTGACCGGCCCCCGCTGAAAGAGGACCGCTCGCAAATCAGCCGGTTTGATGGGCGGCTCGTTCCCAAAGGTACAACGCGACTCTAACACCGACGCCAGGCCCCGAATGACCGGGTAATCGAGGCTATCCCCTTCATAATCTCGCAAGGCTGCTTGCAACGTGCCCCGCGTGCGGCCGAGGTGCTGTTGAAAAAGCGCCGTCAACGCACCGGCCATCTGCAAATAGTGATAATTGGTCGGCAGCGAGCGCGTCGAAACTTGATCGCCCCGGACCTGTAGCCGGGGTCGAATGTGGTCTGATTTTAACATAAGCTCCCCGGTTCAATCATACTGACATCATCGAAGCAGGCAAGTTAGCCTTGATGATGAGAGACCGAAATCGGCCATTTTCCCAAAGTTTCCAAAAATATCAGACAATAACCGGATTTTTGGTGGACAACAACTGGCAATCCACGCTCTTTCATTTTTGTTTAATTATCGTTGCTTTTAATGGGAGTCTAAAATAATTAGGTGTAAGGTGCTATTTATTACTAAACCCAAATCTGCTACAACTGTCTGTAGCTGTTATGAATAATAGCAGCGGTGCTATTTTTGCAGGGATGCAAAAAACCACGACGTCACTTTCTCATAATCTACTATCAGGAGTTTTAAGAATGAATCATCCCGCAATTAAACATCGTCCCTTGCTCAAATGGACAGCCTGGCCCTGGCAGCCCTATGTTTTAGCCGGGGTGGCCCTGCTGACCCTGGCCGGTATTTTGTTCAGCCTCGATAGCGCGGTGGCCATCTTCCGCTTTTCAGTGATCGGTACTTTTCTATCTATCGGGGTCATGGGAACCACCCTCAACCTGGCGGAGGCTGCGCAACACAAACGGGTGCTGGAAAAAGTCGCTCGTCAAACTAAATTTATCTGCCAGGCCGGAACACCTCTGCTCGGCCAGCCGATGCGACTTGTCGGCACGTATCGCAACCGGGCCATTATATTTTTCTACAGCCGTCCTCATCGGTTTCACGCCTCAACTACAAAAATGGTCGTGGCTCTTGACAATTTGTCAAACGCTTCCTTACGGCTACGGGGGCCTTACCCTCATCACATCCGCTCTGACCAGGTGACGGTCGATATGTTTGGAGCAACCCACATGCGCCCGGTGGGACAAGAAAAGACCTTCTTTCTGGGTGGGTCGCCGGTTCACGTGACCACCAATCTACTGGCCAACGACTCCCTGCGCCAAATGCTAGAGGCTTTACCCCACCCGGTCAGCATCGAGTTGACTCAGCAACGGCTGACCCTGTCTTATCCCGACCAACTCTATAATCCCGACCAAATCATCCATTTCTCCAAGCTCCTCAGCGACCTGGCCGATGCCATCGAGCAGAAAAGTACAGCCTGGCACAAGATGTTGGCCGCGAGACAGCCACACTAAGAGACTGTTTTAAAAGAGT
Organism: uncultured Caldilineaceae bacterium; assembly: GCA_964638395.1. GTDB lineage: Bacteria > Chloroflexota > Anaerolineae > 4572-78 > J111 > CAZWZZ01. The sequence continues at coordinate 32 of CAZWZZ010000857.1, read as the reverse complement.
TCCAGGGTCCACAGATAGACACAGATTGTCAC
>CAZWZZ010000856.1:0-3212 GCA_964638395.1 uncultured Caldilineaceae bacterium | reverse complement strand
GCCCTGAACTTCGAGATTAAGGAAATCTATGTTAAAATGGGGCCGCTTTCAAAGATGCAACGCTGCAACGCTGCAAAGGAACCAGTGATGACAGTCGATTTGATGATACACAATGCCGCAATTTATACGGTCGATACGCAACAGCCCTGGGCGGAAGCCGTGGCCTGTGCCAATGGACGCATCGTGGCCATTGGGCGGAATGAGGATATCCTGCCCCTGGCCGGGCCGCACACGGAGCGGCTCGATGCCGCCGGCCGGCTGGTGTTGCCGGGGCTGATCGACGCCCATATTCACACCCTCGCTTACGCTGTTCGCCAACAGCAGATCAACCTGTTCGGCGTTCGCACCCTGGAGACGGTTCGGCAGCGGGTGGCCGAGGCTGTGGCTAAGGCCAAACCGGGGCAATGGATTCAGGGTTGGGGCTGGGACGAGACAACGTGGGACGAGCAGCCCGCCGCCACCTGGCTCGATGAACTGGCCCCGAATAACCCGGTCGTCCTGGCCCGGCTGGATATGCACACCTGGTGGGTCAACCAGGCCGCCCTGCGCCAGGCCGGTCTCACCCGCGAAACACCCGACCCGCCCGATAGCCGCCTGGAGCGGGATGAAAGCGGCCGACCGACCGGCCTCCTACGCGAGTGGAACGCCATTCGGCTGGTCGAGCCGCACATCCCGGAGCCGGATGAGCAGATGTTAGAGTTATGGCTACGCGAAGCCATCGAGGCGGCGCACCGGCTGGGGCTGACCGGTCTGCACGATCAACGGGTCGAGCGGGAGGGCCGCCAGAGCTTGCGCCTCTTCCAATCGCTCGACCGGCAAGGGGCGCTCAAATTGCGGATCCAGGCCAACATCGCCGCCGACTATCTGACCGAGGCGGCCAGGCTGGGGCTACAAGCCGGCTTTGGCAATGATCGGCTGTGGCTGGGCCACGTCAAGCTCTTTGCCGATGGCACGCTCGGCTCCCGTACAGCCCATATGCTGGCCCCGTTTGAGGGGGAGCCGGACAACACCGGCCTGGTCATTACCTCGACCGAGACCCTCAGCGAACTGGCCGCCCAGGCCCAGCAGGTCGGCTTTCCCCTCTCCGTCCACGCCATCGGCGACCGGGCGGTGCGGGAGGTGATCGACGTGCTGAGCGAATTTCCGGTGCGGACCGGAACCGGCGGGGAACAGCGGCCCCACCGTATCGAACACGTCCAGGTCATCCACCCCGACGATGTGGGCCGCCTGGCCACGCATCATCTCGTGGCCTCGGTCCAGCCGGTTCATTTGATGTTTGATTGGCCGGCGGCCAACCGCCTGTGGGGGGCACGCGCCCGCTACACCTACGCCTTCCGCTCGCTGCTCGACCACGGGGCGCGGCTGGCTCTCGGCTCCGATGCGCCGGTCGCCCCGCTGAACCCGCTGCTCGGTATACAGGCGGCTCTGACTCGGCAGGATGAGCAGCAGCAACCGGCCGGGGGCTGGTATCCAGAGGAGCGGCTGACCCTGGCCGAGGCCATCGCCGGGTACACGCTCGGCCCGGCCTACGTCTCCGGGCAGGTGGCCCGGCAAGGCTCCATCACGCCGGGCAAGTGGGCCGATATGATTGTACTGGCCCGCAACCTGTTCGAGATTCCGCCGGCGGAGATTAGCCAGACGAAAATTGCGGCCACAATCTTCGCCGGGGAGATCGTTTATCGGGCCGAATTATAGACACTCTCTCGACAAAACCTGACTCGGAATTTGATTTCATCGCTATTTGGCTCTATCATAAGCGACGACTTTTGCTTAGAGACCGTTTTAAAAGTCAAGGTTGATAGAGTGGGCCAGTCTGAAAAGTCGCTTTAAGTGAAAATTTTGCTACAAAAGCAGGATATAAATAGTCCAGCCAGACCATTTTGAGACTGACCCACTCTTTTAAAACAGCTTCTTAGAGAGGAATTTATGGTTGCCACCTTAACCTTACCGTCTGTTGAAACGATACCGGACGACATTGATGAACAACTGCGCCACCTTATCCATTACGCCCCCGATCAAGTCAATGCTGCCTGGTTGAGTAATTTGATTAAAAATAGTACCCATTTGACCACCCCGGACTATATGCGCTGGCGGGTCGTCAGTCTGGTCTGGCTGGCCACCGAGTTCGATCTGGAAGAAGCCTGGCCCTATCTGATGTGGCTGAATATGAATGAGCCGGAGATGGGGGAGCATTTCAACGACATCCTGACCGACGGTGTCGAGGAGTTGCAGTGTCACGTGCAGATGGCTACCTGGATCGCCGGGGCCGAGGATGAGCGGCTCAAAACCTTTTTCAGCACCTACAAAAATATTCCGGCTCCCCACAAAATGGGGCCGCTACTGCGGCGGCTGGTCAACCGGGCTGATGACCCGGCGGTCGGTCGCTGGCTGACCGGGCTGTGTGCCGACACCGCCGACAACCCCTCCCCGCTGATGCGCCCCTGGCGGCTGTTGATCGCTGCCTGGGTCGCCACCCGCTTCGACCCGACCGAGGGGCTGACCTCCCTGCGCCAGTTGAGCGAGGGCCAGGCCACGCTCTCCGCCGAGGACAATAAATTGCTGATGGACAAAGCCGCCGAGATCAAAGCCGGGCCGGCGATGATCCAGTGGATTGCCGACTGTCCCGACCCGGCGGTCAAAACGATGCTGCAACAGTTCGGCCATCCCGATCTGGACGCCTTCGTGGCTGACATCTTCGATAAGCCGCCCGCCTACGACCATCTCATCCCCCACATCCACCGGGCCGAGCGGGATGCCCATACCTTCGAGCAGCTACGGGACCTTCTGGAAGCATTGGATGTTTCCAAAAGCGCGGCCATCCTCGACCTGGCCTGTGGGCCGTTGGCCCCCCAAACCTTGCTGCTCAATTCGGCCGGCTACAATGTAACCGGAGCTGATTTACACATTCCCCCGGCCTACCTGCCCGCGCCGAGCTTTTTGCAACGGCTGTTCAAAAAGGGCAAATATGTCAAGGCATGGGAGGAGACGACCCAGGCTTACTACGAAGCTCTCGGACGGCATATCGGCACGTTGAACCTGACCTGGCGACCGGCAACCATCGAATTGGCCGATGTGACCCGGCTCCAATTTGCGGATGATCGCTTTGAGGTGGTTATCTGCGCCGATTATCTCCACCACGCGCCCGACGTCAATGGCCTGCTGGCGGAGGCCGTCCGGGTTCTGAAACCGGGCGGGCTGTTCCTGGCCAACAT
>CAZWZZ010000855.1:0-3214 GCA_964638395.1 uncultured Caldilineaceae bacterium | reverse complement strand
AAATGGCCCCCGGCTTCTACGGCATCACCCACCTCTGGAGCCAAATTCCCTCCGCCCCCCTCCCCCCGCCCGATTGGTCGCAACTGGACCCCTCCGCCCGGACCAAAGTGGCCACGACCTTGCGCGGCTACATCCCCGGCGCAATATCCAGCATTTTAGAGAGCGGCCACGGGGATATGCTGGCCGAACTGAAGCCGATGACCGTCTGCTTTCTCGGCTTCAGCGGCATCGACTACCACGCCGACCCCGACGCCGGGCCACGCCTCAGCGAATTTATGCGGGACGCCCAGAAGATGATTTACCATTACGAAGGCAGCCTCAACAAGCTGGCCGTCGGCGACAAAGGCAGCGTCCTGCTCGTCCTGTTTGGGGCACCCCCCTTCTTCCACGAAGATGATGAGGTGCGGGGGGTGGCCTGCGCCTCGGCCCTGCTCAAGGTGGCCGCCCGGTACAATTTGCAGGCCCGCATCGGCCTGACCACCGGGACGCTCTTTGCCGGGCCGTTGGGTGCCCCCCAGCGCCGGGAATATTCCGTCATTGGCGATATGGTCAACCTGGCCGCCCGGCTGATGCAAAAAGCCGAACCGGGCGAGGTCTGGGTCGATCAATCGGTGCAGAGCAAGACCGTGCGTTTTTTTGAATATGAAGACCTCGGTTCGGTCCAGGTCAAGGGAAAAACCGAACCGCGCCACGTCTACAAAGCCCTCGGCGAGAAGGACCAGGAAGAGCTGGTCATCGGCTATCTGCTCAGTAACCAAGAGTTGACGGGTCGGGAGAAAGAGCTGGAAATTTTTGATGCCCTGGCCGACAAGGTCTACAAACAGCAGGGGCAGGTTTTGCTCCTTAGCGGCGAAGCGGGCGTCGGCAAAAGCCGTCTGGCCGCCGAAATCGTGCGCCGCTGGATGACCCTCGGTGGGGCTTCCCACGGCGGTGATTGTGTCAGCTATGGCCGCCAAACACCCTACCTGCCCTGGCGCGGGATTGTGGCCTCGATTGCCGGTCTCTCCCCCCGCCTGCCGGTCAAAGAGCGGCTGGCCCGTCTGGAGCGGCTGCTGCATCGTATGCCCCGGGAGACGCTGGTCGTCGAGCGAGAACTGTCCCAGGCAGCGGTCGTCGATCAACCAACCGATTTAATCGAAGATTATTGGCTAGAACGGCTGCCGCTGGTGGCCGATATGCTCGGCCTGGAGAGTGAGGAGACCGAATTAACGGCCGGCCTCAGCGAAGATTTGCGCCGGGACAATATCTTTGAAATCGTCCGGGCCATCATTCTGCAAGAGGCCCAGCAGCGGCCCACGCTGATTTTGCTGGAAGACATCCATTGGAGCGACGAACTGTCGATGGAACTGGCCGTGCATCTGGCCGATGCCATTCGAGATCAGCCGATTCTCTTTGTCCTGGCCCATCGTCCACTGGGTGACCCGCTGCCCGTCACCTATCAGCGTATTCAGCAGAAACCTTACGCCACCGAGATGGGGCTGACCGAGTTGAACCCCGAAGCGGCCCTCAAGCTGGTGCAGAGTAAGCTCGGCGTGAAATCGCTGCCGCCTGATCTGGCTGACCTGCTCAAAAACAAGGGGCAGGGGAACCCCTTCTTCATTGAAGAGTTGGTCAACTCCTTGCTGACGATGGAGGTCATCCGGGTCGAATATGGCGAATGTCAGATCATCGGCGACCTGGACAAACTGGAAATGCCCGACACCGTCCAGAAAGTGATTCTGGCCCGGATCGACCGCCTGGATGAGGCTGACAAAGTGACCCTCAAGGTGGCCGCCGCCATTGGCCGCACCTTTCAGCGGGATTTGTTGGAAACGGTTCACCCCTGGGTCACCTCCGAGCATAGCCTCGATGAGCAACTGGCCCGGCTCCAGGCCGAAGATTTTACCCGCCAGGAAGTGCGCGAAAGTGACCTCGACTTTCTCTTCAAGCACGTCATCACCCAGGAGGTGGCCTACGAGACGATGCTCTATTCGCAGCGCCGCCAACTCCACGCCACCATCGGCCTGGCCCTCGAAAATCGGGGCAACAACAGTGATGGCGAGGTTGTCGATCTGTTAGCCTATCACTATTCTCGTAGCGATAACCGGGACAAAGCCCTCCACTATCTACACCGGGCCGGGCAAAAAGCCCTGGCCGGCTACGCCAACGAAGCGGCCATCAGCTACTTCACCGAAGCGTTGACCGTGGCCGAGGAAACTCAAAATGTTAAAGTGCAGTACGATTTATTGGCCGGCCGGGAGCAAGCCTACAATCGGATGGGCAATCGGGTGGCTCAGGACCAGGACCTCAAGCAGATGAAGCAACTGGCCCTGGCCGAGAATGACGTGCGCCAGCAGTTGGAGGTCGGCAGCCGCCAACTCCAACTGGCCACCAACCTGGGCCGGTACAGCGAGGCCACCGAGATTGCTTACGAAACTTTAAACCTGGCCCAACAGACGAACCATCCCGATTGGGAGGCCAGAGTCCTGACCAACCTGGGCATCACCAGTTGGCGGCGGGGCGATTATAGCCGGGCCAGACGCTATCTCCAGCAGGCCCTCGACCGCCTCTCCGCCCAGGATGACCAACAGCTTCGGGCCACAAGCCTCAACTACCTGGGGCTGATCGACACCCAAATCTGTGAGTATGACCAGGCTCGTCATAGCTATCAAGCGGCGCTGGCCATTTACCGGGACATCGGCGACCGGGCCGGTGAGGCCGGCTGCGCTAACAATTTGGGCCTGCTCGAAAGCAGCCTGGGCCGTTACCTGGAGGCCCAACAATATTACAACCAGGCCCTCTCCATCTGCCACGCCATCGGTGACCGGCTGCGGGAGGGCATCAGCCTCAACACGCTTGGCCAGGCCGAAACCATTCTCGGCCACTACGAGCGGGCCGAGGAGCTACTGGATCGCTCCCTCGCTATCCGGCGGGCCATCGGCGACCGGCGGGGTGAAGCCTTTGGTCTGCATGATGTCGGCTTTCTCTACCTGACCCGGGAGCAGCCCCAGGCAGCCATTCATCATTTTCAGGCGGCCTGCGATTTGCGCCGGGATTTGGGTGAAAACGGCAACTACGTGGCCAGCCTGGCTATGCTCGGTCAATCCCTCTTACTGGCCGGTCAGGTCTCCAAAGCTGTCAAGAGTCTGCAAGAGGCGGTCACCTATCTGCAAAATAACTCCGGCAGTGGCGAATATCCGCCCCAAAATGCCTGGTGGATCTACTCGCGGGTGTG
>CAZWZZ010000854.1:818-3225 GCA_964638395.1 uncultured Caldilineaceae bacterium | reverse complement strand
ACGAGGTTTTGCCCATCTGCCGGGGGGCCTGAATGTAGAGCGTCACCGCCTGCTCTCCATCCAAGAGACGCTGACACTCCTCGTCGGTCGGCCGCTCGATATAAAATTTAGAGTCGGGGTGCATAGCCCCAAAAGGCGGCTCGATTTCGTCCGTCGACTCCGGTCGTTCCGACCGAATTGGTGTGACCGGACGGCTTTCAGAAATATCTGCCGGGGGTTGATCTGGTTCATCCAGGAAATGTTGGGCCAGGGCTGCGCCGACGAAGGCCAATTGCCGGGGCAGGGGGGCCAACTCGTGTTCGCCCAACGCATCGAACTTCATGGCCCCCAGCAGGTACAGGCATAAACCACGGTAATACTCTTGCCAATTGTCGGAGTCGAAGAGACATTTGCGGGCCATGCGGCGGATGACGTAAAGCATCTGGAACGGCTTTTCCAGGGCCGTGGCCGGTATTTTTATGATGGCTTGACCGGGCCGGGCGCTGATCCAATGGAGCTGTTGGTACAGGTGGTAAATATCATTGAAGGTCAAGTCGGGATCAGCCGCCAGCAGTGGGGGCAATAGCGTGGTGAGTTCTTCTGTCTCCAGCCGCAGCAGATCGTGCAGATTGTGCCCTCGCCGGGCTGTGGCAAAATCAATCAGGCTGACATCCCGCGTGGCCGGATCGATCAATACATTTTCGGTGTTCAAGTCGCCGTGAACGGTCGAAATCTTGACCGTCAAAAATCCGTGTAAATGGGCCTCATACCGCAGCAAGGAATTGGGCAAAATCGGCGTGGCGGCGCGGTCGGTCGGCAACGTCACCTCCTTGGCCGCCGGGTCCAGTTGGGAATCGAACGAGTCGCACGCCAAATCTATCAACGTATCATAGCGGGTACTCAAGACTTCGGCATAAACCGGTTCAAAAGGGCTATCTACTTGATACAGTTCAACATCCGGTACAGCGGTCAGACCAATTCGGTAGGAGGGCGCAATCTGGGTCGATGCATCCAACGATGGTACGTTGAGAATCAGCTCCTTTTTCTGGGGATTGATCTTGTCAACGACAAAACCGGTTAAATGGACATAATCTCCCTTTTTGAAGGCTGGAACCTGCATGGTGGGCGAGGCCGCGAGCGTCTGTACCGGGCCTGAAGGGGCATCGCTCACGGGGTGCAACAGGAGATTGACCGGCAGCAGACTGTCATAATCGGCCTGCATCTGAAAGGAGCGTTCGGTCTGGTTATCGAGCCACCATTGCAGGCCCATAATCCGAAACAGACGCCCTTCTAAAATCCAATGGAGATCATCAATCGAGGCCTGACGGTAATGATCCCGCAGACTCTGTACCTGGAAGGTTCCATCCCCAACCAATGAGTAGCGAATTCCGGCCAATTTTTTGTTATCCAACTCAACCGGTTCATCCTCCAGGCGGGCAATCTGGGACAATTTATTACGCACCCAGCGATCATAGGCCCGCCACTCTTTCCAGATTAAATGGGGGGGCGCAATTTTGACCACGGCCGGTAACTGGGCCGCTCCATCTGGCTCAAACAGACGCACCCGAAACATGCGGCTGCCGTTAGAATTCCGCCCAAACTCCTCCTCCAACACCACCCGCTCAAAGTGGCTGAACATCTTTTTGAGCAGGGCTTCGATGTCCGGGCTTAACGCAATTTGATTTGTGCTTTGAATGTAGGGCGTGTCGCTCATAAGTTTCCGTGGCCTCAACTGGGGCTGCGTTGCTGCTTACAAAAATATTGTTCATACAGTTTATTACGGAACATAACCCGCTGACCGCGCTCTTTGATTAACCCGGCCGATTTCAAGCGGTAGAAGGTTCGATTTTTTTCAGTGCGTTGATGCTGGCAGATTTCGACCAGAGCCTCTTTAAGTTCCGGTTCAATCGACACGCGGAACAAGAGTTGGCTGAGATGATGCCCATAGGCCCCCTCACCATCCAACCCTTTTCTCAGCAAACCGGGCAGGGTTTCGCCTTGCGTCAATATTTCATAAAAAGCCACCCGAACCAGGAACGGATGTCCCTCCACCATCTCTATCAGATCTTCGATTTCCTGTTGATTAAGAACGGTTCCATACCGTTGGTTTAGCTCTTCGACTTGTTCTTTGGAAAAATCTTCCAACTCAATCACCTCGGCCACATTAAAAGGAGACTCTTCCGGGTTTTCGATGAACAAAGCCGGGTCGGTTGAGCAACTGAGAAAGAGCGTCATTTTGGCAAAGCTCTCATCCTCAGCGCGATCATTATGCCAGGCCCGCAGCATCCTGAAAAAATCGGACCGGAATGACGTGGTTAAAATACGATCAACTTCATCCAAGGCCAAAATAAAGGAGCCATTGAGTTGAGGAATAAGATATTTGGATAGATACTCGCTACATTTTCGGATGGGACTCTCTCTGATGCGG
>CAZWZZ010000854.1:0-808 GCA_964638395.1 uncultured Caldilineaceae bacterium | reverse complement strand
TGTCGATCTTCAAGAATGTCCTGGGGAATTCTCTGAAAATCAATAAAAGCCGATTTCTTGTCACTGTCTTTTTCAGCCCGGTGAAGGATACGCCGGATGAGCGAACTTTTCCCTAACTGACGCGGGGCTTTGATAAAGATCGTACTCCCCCACCGCCGATTAACGTGCCGCCAGCATAAACGATCCGCATCACGTTCGATATAAGATTTAGACTCCGGTTTTACGGCCCCATATGGAAACTCGATCTCTAAGTGATCGACTGAACCGCTCGGATTAACAGCCGCCGACGTTGCTTTTTCCAATAGGGCAGAGAGCGTACGAAAATCCTTGATTAGGGTTTCCATTTCTTTAGATTTTTTCTCATCCTTGAGTTCTTTTTTTATCTGAGCCAGTTGGTGAAAGATATGGCTATCATCGTCACCTAAGGCGACCTCTTTCTCTAATCGATTCATAGTTAGATATGAATTTATTAATTGTTCACGTAAACTCTCAAGTCTTGTTTCCAATAAATGTGTACGAAATTTGACCTCATCAGCTAATAGTTCGTAGCTCGGATCAAGTTTAACGAGTATTTGGTGAAGTTTATTATAGGCTTCTTCCATTTCTATAGAGCGGTCTTTAGCAGATTGCCTGCTTATAGCAATTTTTTCCTCGAAAGCATATAATGGGACATAAGGAATTTCGACATGCAGGAAAAAATCTTTATCATCTTTCAATTCATTTGGTAGATAATCAAAAAAGCGTTCTCTAAATTTTTGACGAAAATCATTAAGGCTTTCTGTCTCCGAAAGACGTTCAATTCTGGAAG
>CAZWZZ010000853.1:0-3228 GCA_964638395.1 uncultured Caldilineaceae bacterium | reverse complement strand
TATAAAAAATGTTGACTTCCCCCTTCTTCGTGGTACACTCAAGACGTTCATTAATTCTTGACGAGGGTGACCCATCAACGAGCCAACAACCGCTTCCGAGACATTCACCGCGCCCGGCCCTCCGGCTGAGACAACCACGCGCCTGACCTTTTGGCAAATCGTGGTTCGGGCCGGGGCCATTGTGCTGGCTATCGGCATTACCCTGGCCATCTTCCTGCTGGTTCCTGACATCAACCGCTTTCGGCAGTATGGCTACCCCGGCGTCTTTCTGGTCAGCCTGATCGGGAATGCTACGATTGCCATGCCCGTGCCCAGCCTGGCTGTGACCTTTGCGATGGGAGCTGTTTTGTGGTGGCCGCTGGTGGGACTGGTGGCCGGCATCGGCGAGGCGCTGGGCGAGACGACCGGCTATCTGGCCGGCTTCGGCGGGCGGGCCATCATCGAGAACCGGGAGATGTATGAACGGCTCCATTATTGGATGGAAAACCACGGCATGGCCACCGTCTTCGTCCTGTCGGCCATCCCCAACCCCTTGATCGACCTGGCCGGGATCACCGCCGGGGCGCTTAAATACCCTTACTACAAATTTCTGCTGGCCGCCTGGCTCGGCAAAACCTTCAAAACGTTGATCTTCGCCTGGGCCGGGTCCCACTCTATCGTCTGGCTCATCCAATTTTTCGGTTGACCGCTCCCCTCAAAGTTCTTGTAAGGCCCCAAAGTGAAACTTTGATCTCCTTTGCATAAGTTACGCTACAAACAACGAAACCGGGAGGTATCCAAATGACGACACCCTATGCAACATTGGACGTACCGCAACAATTGGCTGATGGCCTGCTACTGCGCCTGGCCGGGCCGGCCGACATCGACGCCGTGGCCGACCTCAACGAGCGTGTGTTGATCGAAGAGGATGAGCCGCCCGGCATCTTCGCCGCCTGGACGCGGGATTTGCTGTCGGGCGATCACCCTTCGACGACGGTATCCGATTGTGTCCTGGTCGAAGATATGGCCACCGGTCACCTGGTCAGCTCGGCCACGCTCATTCCCCAGGTGTGGCGTTACGAGGAGATTCCCTTCGGCGTGGGCCGCCCGGAAATGGTCGTCACTGCCCCGGACTATCGCCGCCGAGGACTCGTGCGGGCTATGTTCGAGGTGCTACATCGTTTGAGCGCCGCCCACGGTCACCAGGTACAGGCCATCACCGGGATCCGTTGGTTCTACCGCCAATTCGGGTATGAGTATGGGCTGGAACGGACGCGGGGGCGCACCTTGCCCCTGTACGATGTGCCTGACCTGGAGGCTGAGACTGAACCTTACCTGACCCGCCCGGCCACCGAAGCCGATGTGCCGACGATTGTCCATCTCTACGAGCGCCACTGTCAAGACAAAATGATGACCAGCCTGATGGATGAAGTCCGCTGGCGGTATGATCTCTTTGGCTACCGGCCCGACTCGGCCCAGGCCATTCGGGGCTACTGCCTGACCGACCCCGGCGGGCAGATCATCGGCTACTATACCCTCACCCCCCACATCTGGAACGGCGGGCTGCACCTCTGGGAGGTGAGTCTGGTCGAGGGGGTGTCGCTGTATACCGTGCTGCCCAGCCTGCTGCGGGCGCTCAAACAGCAGGGGCAGGCCATCGCCGAGGAGCGGGGAACTGCCCCGGAAAAGTTCCAGGCTATCCGCTTTGGGCTGGGCACGGAACATCCGGTCTACGACATCATCGGCTCCCAGCTATCCCCACCCGCCCCCCCCTACGCCTACTACCTGCGCGTCGCCGATCTGCCCGGTTTCCTGGGCCACATCGCCCCGGTCCTGGAGCGGCGGCTGGCCGATTCGGTCATGTGTGGCTACAGCGGCGAGTTAACGTTAAACTTCTACCTCGACGGCCTGCGCCTGGTTTTCGAGGCCGGGCGTCTGGTCGAGGTCACATCCTGGCCACCGCCCGACACCGACCAGGATTGGGTTGGGGTCAGCTTTCCGCCCCTAGTTTTTCTCAAGCTGCTATTCGGCTACCGCTCCCTCGACGAGCTGTTTTACGCCTATCCCGACTGCGCCGCCGCCGATGAACCGGCCCTCCTGTTACGGATTCTTTTCCCCAAGCGGGTGTCGTGGGTGCTGCCGTTGGGGTAGGGGGGCAATGTCAGGGAACAAGAAACGAGGTATGATAGGCTCCTGGCCGACGGCACCGAGCGGGGAGCGGCCCGGGCCGCCCTCTCGGCAGACATCAAGCGGGTGTTGGCTGCGTGGGCAGAGGGGGGGTACTCCACGTAAAAACCTAACTTTTTTACATCTTCTAACAAATTTCTAATAGATTGCTAACACGACTCTAGCAATTATCTATTATAATCCGGTAGTATAAGACTAAGTACATCCAAATTGCTCGGCTCGGTATCGCTAAATCCGAGCTAAAACGGGGATTTGGCAATCCCCGTTGAGCGAAAATTGGATGTACTGAGACTTCGATTAGGCTTTCATTGTGTCAAGCGTCTGGGTTGGCAAGGTGTTGGCCTTGCTTTCCCCCCTAAACGATGTTCCTCACGATGAAAGTCACTGTGATACCAACCAATCAAAAGCAATAAAATATACATACTGTTGAGGAGGTTGCATAATGTCAACTTTCAAAATTCGCCCGTTGAATGATCGCGTCTGGGTGGAGCCGATTGAGCAGGAGGAAACGACCGCCTCCGGCATTATTTTGCCCGAAACGGCCAAGGAAAAGCCGATGGAAGGCAAAATCTTGGCTGTGGGGCCGGGGGTGCGGAGTGAAACCGGCGACCGCCAGCCGCTGGATGTCAAGGTCGGAGATCGGGTGTTGTTTGCGAAGTACGCCGGGACTGAATTCAAGAACAACGGCAGCAAGCATCTGATCATGCGCGAGAGTGACATTTTGGCTGTCGTCGAGTGAGGCTTGCATAACATTGACAACTAAGTTTCAGTAGACCGCAATTGCACCCCCTTCGATAAACTCAGGACGCGGCTTCGATACAACCTCGTGCCTCGGTTTACTCAGGATGCTGCGGTCTACTAAGTTTCTTTGATGAATTGTGGGGTTGATTGCTCCCGCCGAGTCCGTGACTCGGCGTAAGACGCAAGTCACGGACTTGCTACGCGCTCAAACCCCAGAGAACCCTACTTTTAAGGAACATTTAGGAGGAACAAACAATGGCTAAACATTTTGGTTACAAGTTAAGGAGGAAGAGAAAAAGGCAAATTGAACCAATGAAGTTG
>CAZWZZ010000852.1:0-3248 GCA_964638395.1 uncultured Caldilineaceae bacterium | reverse complement strand
GCCCCCATGCCTCTGGCCCGCATGGCAATGCCCCGGCTACACCAGCCATAGCCGGCCACGACGAACACTTTCCCGGCGATGAGGATATTCGTGGCCCGGATAATGGCATCTATGGTACTCTGGCCGGTTCCGTAGCGGTTGTCGAAGAGATGTTTGGTGTCGGCATCGTTGACAGCCATGACCGGGAATTTGAGCGCCCCCTCGGCGGCCATCGCCCGCAGGCGGATGATGCCGGTGGTTGTCTCCTCAGTGCTGCCGACAATGTCGGGGATTTGGTGGGTCCGCTCGGTGTGCAGCATGCTGACCAAATCCGCGCCATCATCCATCGTCAGGTTCGGCTTGTGGTCGAGGGCGGCATTGAGGTGTTGGTAGTAGGTCTCGTTGTCCTCCCCTTTGATGGCGTAGACGGGGATTTCAAAGGCCGAAACCAGCGCGGCGGCGGTGTCATCCTGGGTGCTGAGGGGGTTGCTGGCGGTCAGGACCAGGTCGGCCCCGGCGGTTTGCAAGGCGCGGGCCAGGTTGGCCGTCTCGGTGGTGATGTGCAGACAGCCGCTCATTTTGACGCCATCCAGGGGCCGCTCTTTGTGGAAGCGTTCCATCAGCGAGCGCATAACCGGCATCTCCTTCAAGGCCCACTCGATGCGCCAGCGCCCTTGCTCGGCCAGATTGATGTCTTTGATGTCAAACTCTTTTACAGCCATTAGGTCTCCTTATGGGTTGGTAAATTGGAGATTAATCATTGGTCATTGGGGATGGAATTAAATAAGTTCCTCAATTGCATAAATCAGGAGATTAGCGATTGGGAGATTAAGAGATTATTTACCACAATCTCCAAATCTCTAAATCTCCAATCTCCTGCGGGGAAGTTCATTAATTCTCATTCCTTAGTTGAACAATTACCACTTACTAATTACTAATTACTTGTGATTAACAAAATTTTCTAAAACATCGTGATCGCCAAACTGCTCCCGGTACCGCTTGGCTATTTGCTTGCGGGTGAAAGTGTGGCGCTGCGTGCCGTGCTGCTCCAGGACGTAGGCGGCGGCGATGGCGCCCAGCCGTCCGCACACATCCCAGGGATAGCCATTCATCAGGCCGGTAATCAGCCCGGCCCGGTAAGCATCCCCCACGCCGGTCGGGTCGGCGATGCGGGACGGTTCGGCAATCGGAATCTCATACTCTTTCAGGGTGATGGAGCCATTATCCGTCGGCTGCCGAGCCTGAATCAACGAGCCATCCTCCCCCTGGGTGATGATGATTGTCTCCACCATTTTCTGGAGGTCGATGTCGCTCAACCCGGTCTGTTTCTTGACCATCTCATACTCATAATCGTTGACCATCAAGATTTTGGCCCCCTCGATGCCCTCGACAATGTCTTCGGGGGTCAGCCGGGGAAGCTGCTGGCTGGGGTCATAAATATAGGGCACGCCCAGGTTGCGACACTCCTTGACATATTTGACCATCGCCCCCGGATCGTTGGGGGAGATGGTGGCAATGGTGATGGCCTGATAATCTTGATCGGCAAAGCTAATCTGGCCCGCCTTGGCCATCGCGCCGGTGTAAAAGCTGGCGATTTGGTTGTTGGTCTGATCGGTGCTGACAAAAAAGGAAGCGGTGAACTCGTTGGGCAGTTGCAGAACGCCGTTGGTATCGACGCCCCGCTCCTTTAGCCCGGCGATATATTCGGGGGCATCCTGGCCGACGGTGGCCATCAGCAGACAGGGTTGGTTGAACAAGGCTAGATTGTAGCACATATTCCCAGCATTGCCACCCCGCTCCCGGCGCATTGAATCGACCAGAAAGCTGACGGACAATTTTTGGATATGTTCGGCCAGAATATGGTCGGCAAAGCGACCGGGGAAGGACATAATATAATCGAAAGCCATTGAACCGGTGACGGCCACAGTCATACAGGTCTCCTTATTGCTCGGTTGATACGTTTGCTTGCTCCGCCTCCACCACCCGCCGCAGATTGAGATCGTAGGGGGGGTAGACAACGCTATGCTCGGTCACAATCCCGGTCACATATCTGTGCGGCGTGATGTCGAAGGCCGGGTTACCCACCCTGGCCCCTTCCGGGGCGATGGGCCGCCCGAAGAGAGTCAACCCGGTGATCTCCGCCGGGTCCCGCTCCTCGATGGGGATGTCATCCCCGCCGGGCAGCGACAGATCGACGGTCGAGGTGGGAACCACGGGGAAGAAGGGGATGCCGTTCTCCTTAGCCACGACGGCCAGCTTATACGTGCCGATTTTATTGGCCACATCCCCATTGGCCGCCGTCCGGTCCGAGCCGACGAAGCAGATGTCCACCTGCCCGGTCCGCATATAATGCCCGGCGGCGCTGTCGGTAATCAGGGTGTAAGGGATGTTGTACTGCTCACATTCCCAGGCGGAGAGGCGTGCCCCTTGCAGCAGAGGCCGCGTTTCATCCAGCAGGACGTGGATGTTTTTGCCCTGCTCATTGGCCATGCGTACCACGCCCAACGCCGTGCCCCAATCGACCGTGGCCAGCGAGCCGGTGTTGCAATGGTGCAAAATCGTGGCCCCCTCTTTGACCAGGGCCGCGCCGTTTGTGGCCAGCCGCTTGTTGATTTCCACATCCTCATCAGCCAACCGTTGGGCCTCCTCTAAAATGGCCTGCCGCACCTCATCGACGCCGTTGATGGTTTCAGCCGTGGCTACCCGCAGCACCCGCCGGATAGCCCAGAAAAGGTTGACTGCCGTCGGGCGCGTGGCCCGCAGTTCCTCAGCCGCCGCCTCCAGATCACGCAGTAGCGTAGTCCGGTCGGTGGCCCGGCTCTGGTTGGCGGCCAGGGCCAGCCCGAAGGCCGCCGCCGCGCCAATGGCCGGCGCACCCCGGACGTACATTTCCCGGATGGCCGTGGCCACCTGCCGGTAATCATCGAACTCGGCCACCTCAAAAACGCGGGGCAGTTGGCGCTGGTCGATCAATTTTAGCCGGTGCTGCTCATAATCCCATTCGACGCTTCGCATAAGGCCCTCTCTGAATTACAGACTTCGAGACCTGGCAGGGTTTTGAAACCTACGAGGTCGATCTCTTAAAACCGATGCAGGTAATTGCACAAATTATACGGCTCAAAACACAACGGGCGATGGTATCACAGGCATGGGGGATTGTCAAAAGCAGTGGGCATAATGGGTGTGTCCCAGAATTTCGGCGAGATTTCAAGTGCAGCATCCTGAGTAGGTTGGAGCGTAGCGGAAACCGTATCGAAGGGTGCGGGTTG
>CAZWZZ010000851.1:0-3249 GCA_964638395.1 uncultured Caldilineaceae bacterium | reverse complement strand
AACACCGAAGGTTCGCTGCGGAGCGTGACCCTGACCCTGAGCGAGACGGAGACAGGCCACCTGCTGCAAACGATGCCCAAAGTTGACCGGACTCGCCCCCACGAGGCGCTGCTGACGGCTTTGGTCGAGGCCGTGACCGGCTGGATGGGGCAACCGGCCCTGCTGGTCGATTTGGAGGGGCACGGGCGGGAGCCGATCATCGACGACGTCGATCTGTCCCGGACGGTGGGCTGGTTCACCACCCACTTTCCGGTGTGGCTGGATGTGAGCAAAACGAACGACCCGGTCGAGCGGTTGGCCGTCATCAAAGCGCGGCTGCGGGAAATTCCCCAGCATGGCATCGGCTACGGACTGCTGCGTTATCTGGGTGCTGAAGCGATTGTCGAGCGGCTGCGGGGTCGGCCCCAACCGCAGATCAGCTTCAACTATTTGGGTCAGTTCGAGACCCCGGCCCCCGACGCCCTCTTGCGGCTGGAACAACTGTCCGGCCTGAATGACCGTCACCCGGACAACCCCCGCAGCCAGATTTTGCACGTGGAGGGGGCGGTACTGGCCGGGCAACTTCACGTGGCGTGGCTCTACAGCGCGGCCCTGCACCGGGCTGACACCATCGAGGCCCTGGCCCACCGCTTTATGGACACGCTGCGGGCGCTGATTACCCAATCCCTCTCCTCTGGAGTAAAATATACCGTTTCGAGTGGAGCCGATCAAACCGAGGTTCGTTATCCTCTCGCGCCGGGCCAGCGAAATATCTTGGCGTCGATGCAGGCTGACCCGGCGACGCCGGTTTATGTGGTGCAGATCTGCCTGATCCTCAACGGCCCGCTGGATGCGGACCGCTTCCGAGCCGCCTGGAGGCAGGTGGTGGCTCGCCACGAGGCGCTGCGCTGCCATTTTGCCTGGGCGGGGCTGGCCGAGCCTCGACAGATAGTGCAACCTCCCGGCGCACTCGATTGGACGGAGCGGGACCTGCGAGATGTGCCGGAAACGGCCCAGACCGAGACGTTGGCCGACCTGCGGCGGGCGGCACGGGAGCAAGAATTTGACTTGACCGAGCGACCGCCGCTGCGCTTTACGCTGGTCCGCCTGGCTGCCGAGCGGCAGGAGTTGCTCTGGACCAGTCATCATTTATTGAAAGATGGTTGGTCAACCGCCGTGATTCTCAAGGAGGTTTTGGCCCAGTACGACAGGCTGCGGCCAGGTCAGGCGGCTTCTTTGGAAGGGATGTTGGAGGAGCCGGGGGGGTATGGAGCGTACATAGCCTGGCTACAGCGGCAGGATAAAGAGGCCGCGGCCCAATTTTGGCGAGCGTATCTGGCCGGGCTGACCGAGCCGACGCCGCTGCCGGTCTCTCTCTCACAAGTAGCGGTTGAGGGAGAACCCTATGGAGCAACGAGGCTCACCCTCTCGGCGGAGACCACAGCGGCGGTGGAAGCCTTTGCCCGGCAGCAGCGGTTGACGCTCAATACATTGGTGCAGGCGGCCTGGGCGTTGTTGTTGGGCCGTCACGCTGAACGCCCGGAGGTCCTGTTCGGGGTGGTGGTGGCCGGGCGACCGGTGGATTTGGTGGGCGTGGAGCAGACGGTCGGGATGTTAGCCAATATTCTACCGCTGCGGGTAGCCCTGTCGCCGGATCAACCTCTCGAAACCTGGTTGAAAGCCTTGCAAATGACGCAGGTGGAAATGCGGGAGTATGCTTACTGCCCGGTGGCCGAGGTGCAAGCCTGGAGCGACATGCCGCCGGCGTTACCGCTGTTTGAGAGTGTCGTTCGTTTCCAGAACCAGCCGCAGGCGCTAACGACGGCTCACAGTGACAGCCCGCTGACAGTCGAACCGGGGACCTGGTTTGATGTGTGGCCTTATCCGTTGAGTTTGGTGGTCGAGCCGGGAGAAGAGATACGGTTGACGCTCCATTATGAGCGGCGTCGTTTTGAGGCAGCCACCGGCGAGTCGATGCTGGCCGAGGTGGCCCGGTTGTTGGCCCGACTCGCTACCGACTCAGCGCAAAACGTGGGGACTTTGCTTGATTTGTCTTAAATCAAACAGGTTACAAAAATCCTCTTGACTTACATAAATATCCTTTGTATGCTACTCTTGTTAAAGACCGAGAATTAATTAGCTTGGACAATCGAGTTTGGTAATTAGTAATTGGTAATTGGTAATTAGAGTGAATAACCACTTACCAATTACACCGAACTCAAATAGGGAAGTTATTTAATCCTCAACCCTAAGAAAAGAGTAGATATTTTTCAGATGTTAACCCTGTCTGGGAGGGACTGGATATGGCAAAAAGGATGATTAGGGGCGGCGTACTGTGGAGAGCGGTGGGTGTAATGTTGGCTGTGGTTTTACTGAGCGCCTGTGGGGGACAAGCGCCTCCTATACCTCCGACCTCCACACCGATTCCGACGCCGGAGCCGGAGCCGGATGTGCTGCAACTTTTTTATTGGCAGTCACCGACGACGTTGAACCCCCATCTATCGACCAATTTATTCGACTGGGACGCGGCCCGGATCACCTATGAACCGCTGGCCAGCTTCGATGCCGAGGGGGAGTTGGTCCCGTTTCTGGCGGCGGATATCCCCAGCCTGGAGAATGGGGGCGTGGCCGAGGATGGGTTGTCGGTGACGTGGCAGCTCAAGGAGGCTGTGCAGTGGGCGGACGGTGAGCCGTTTACGGCCGAGGATGTCCGCTTTACCTATGAATTTATCACCAATCCGGCGGTCAATTCTTCCTCCAGTTCGGCCTATGAAGAGGTGGCCGAGGTGGAGATCATCGACGATCACACGGTCACGGTTCACTTTACGGAAGTCAATCCGGCCTGGTCGTTGCCCTTCGTGGGCATCAGCGGTATGATCCTGCCGGAGCATATTTTTCAAGCGTATAACGGCTTCAACGCTCCGGAGGCCCCGGCCAACGAGATTGCGGTCGGGACCGGCCCTTATAATGTGGCCAAGTTCCAAACCGAGGCCGTTCTCTTTCTGGGAACCGAATTGATCGAAACCAAAAAGATTGTTTATGAGCCGAACGAATTTTTCTGGGATGAGGCGTCGCCTGCGTTCAGCCAGATCATCTTGAAGGGGGGGAGTGATGCGGAAGAGGCGGCTTACATGGTGTTGGAGACAGGGGACGGCTTTGATTTCGCCGCCAATCTACAAAACCCCGATGATCTGGTCAAGTTTGAGCAGTTAGGGCACGCTCGGCTGATTACCCAACCCGGTTCGCGGATCGAGCGGATTTTGCTGAACC
>CAZWZZ010000850.1:0-3255 GCA_964638395.1 uncultured Caldilineaceae bacterium | reverse complement strand
ATCGGTCAGCCCGCTCCTACTTCTCCCTAACTCCAATAAGGTGAACTGTTACAAAAGTTAAGAGACCCTACTATATCGCGTCTTCTGTCTCTCCGCAAAGTTGAGCCTCCGGGAGAGGACTCCCTGAACCACAGGGCTGTTCGCAGGAGCCGCGCATCCTGAGTAGCGATAGCGTATCAAAGGGGGCGGTTTCCTGGCGAACTTTCTATAACCCTGCCCTGAACCATTAGGCTATTGATTTCAAGCGTTAGCTTATGGTACTCTTAACATACATTAGCGGACTGTTGATTAACAATTAAACAGGATTGGCCGTGCTATCAGCGGCGCGGTGAGTCTGAATGGGGAGTAAAGGATCACCTATGAACGACGAGACAGAACAACTCCAAGAACAAACGCTCAAATACATTCTCCTGGGTTTGATGCTGACCGGCTTGACCGTTGGTCTGACCGCCGTCTGGTTTGACGGTTTTGCCTCACCCTGGCTGCTGCGTTCCGGGGCGTTGATTGTGGTGGCCCTGATTGCTTATGCTTTGCAGAAAGCCGGCCAATTCATGGTGGCCGCTTATGTCCTGGTTTTAGAATTGGTCGGCATCGTGATGGGCATGTTCCTCCAACCCGATGCCGCGTCCGGCCTGGTTCCCTATCTGTTTGCCCCGCTGATGATTATTGCCGGTCTGCTTTTAAGTCCCGCCGCTATTTTAGGGCTTGCTCTCTTTGTAATCATCGTCAGCCTGGCTATCGTGGGCCTGACCGGTCAACTGACGATGACCACCCTGTTGGTCCTGCTGCCCCCGTTTGGCTTGATGTTCATCACCACCCTGCTGGTGATTGGCATCGTTCGCTACCGCGTTAAATTGAGTGGCCTCCTGCTAAAGAGCCGGACGTTGACCCGTGAACGCACGCTGGAGATGATCGAGGCTCAGGACAAAGTAGACTCCCTGCAAAAACGGGTCATCAAGTTACAGCAGCAAGTTTTGCAGTTCGAGGCCGACCGGGACTCGGCCCAAGAGTCGACCTTTCAAAAAGATGGCCAGTTGTACGGGTTGATTCAGGGCGCTATCCGAGAGATCGACGGCTCTGTAAAAAATCTGGAAGAGTCGATTGGAAAAGTAGCCCAAACGTCCGAGCCAGTTAAACGTAACGGCTTTGTCGAAGAAACCTGGCAGCGGATTGACCGGTTAACCACGCTGGTCGTCAATTTGGAAGAGATGGTCCAGATAGAGGGGCAGAAAGTCGAACTAAATTATCAACAGGTTGATGTGCCCCGCTTACTCAATGAACTGGCTACGACGACTCGCGGCCTGGTTGGCCCGAAACCAATTCAAGTCCGGTGTCAGGTTGAGGATGATCTGCCCCCCCTCCCGGCGGACCCGAACCGGCTGCGTCAGATATTGCTGCCTCTGCTGAATAACGCCGTCAGGTATACGACGGAGGGCAGCATCGACCTCCAGGCCGAGGCGCATGACGGGGAGATGACGATTTTTATCTCCGATACGGGCCAGGGTATGTCTCAGGAGGAGCAAGAGATCATCTTTAACAAATTTGAGCAGGGAATCGTTCCCCTGAAGGAGGGTCAAGGGGCCGGCCTGGGGCTGTCGATCAGCCGGGGGTTGGCTGAACTGCATCAGGGTCGCATGTGGTGTACCAGCGTGCCCGACATCGGCTCTACCTTTTACGTGGCCCTCCCTCTGGAGCCGGTCCTGTCCCCCCTCTCTGAAGAGGTTTCTACCGACGACGAGGTAACGATCCCCTCGTTGCCTCTGGTCGCCCCGGCCCCGCAGTCAAAGCCGCCGCAGGTCAGCGAGCCGGAAGAAACATTCCCAGCATTTCAGCCCCTCCAACAGCCCCAACCGGCCCCGGAACCGGAGAAAGTCGGACGGCCCAGCCTGCCACCGGTCTCCCGTCTCAGCCCGACCTACATCAACCGCTTTGGCCTGAGTTTGCTAGGCTTGTTGATTATCATCGCCGGGGTGGTTGGCATTTTGGCCTTCCTCAACCCGCCGCTGGACACGACCGCTGCCAACGGAACCGTTACGGCTGCCGAGTCGTTGCCGACGAACACGCCCCCCACCGAACAGGTGATTATTCCGTCGCCGACGCCCCGCTTTACCAACACACCCCAGCCCGTGACAGCGGCTGAGGTTGAGGCGACAGCCTCCCCCACCATGCCGCCGACCGAAACCCCCATCCAGGTGATGATCGAGCCGACCCGGACGCCGGTTGTGGACGCCACTGCGACCACGACTGTTAGCCCGACGGAGACCCCAACACTGCTCCCACCGACTGCAACGCCGACGCTGCTGCCGCCGCCGACTTCCACGTCGGCTTCTCCCTTACCCACAGCCACCGTATCTGGCATAGGACTGTCCGCAGCCATTCCGTCCGCCACGGTCGAGCCAACTGTGGCCCCCAGTACCCGCCTCTCCTTCGCTACCGACGATGGAACCGTAGCCTTACGTAACTTAGCTGCCCAGGTTGAGAGCAATCTGGCGTTGAGTCTGGAAACAGCGGATAACAGCCGTCTGGCCTGGTCGCCGCAGGGGGAAACGCTGCTCTTTACCGGCCAGGGGCAAGGGGACCGGGAGATTTACCTGACCGATGCCCGGGGCAGCCGCCTGGTCAATCTGAGCCAAACATCGGGCGATGACCAGCAGCCCAGTTGGTCGCCCGATGGCCAAAAAGTGGCCTTTAGTTCCGGGCGGAACGGTAATTTTGATATTTACGTAATGGATATTGATGGGAGTAATGTGACCCGGTTGACCAGCAGCCGGGGGTTTGAGGAGTGGCCGGTCTGGTCGCCGGATGGTCGGCGCATTGCTTTTCTCTCCGACCGGGACGGGGGGCGGCTCGATTTATACGTGATGGATGCCGATGGCGGCAACCTCACTCGGTTGACCGCCGATGCCGCCGATGAAGGACCGGCCACCTGGTCGCCCGACAGCCGCCGCTTGGTCTTTGCTTCGGAACGGGCGGGCAGCGCCGACCTGTATGTGGTTGCGGCGGCGGGCGGCTCCCCGATGCGGCTGACCGCCGATCCGGGAAATGAAGAAGCCCCGGTCTGGTCGCCGGATGGCCGACGCATCGCCTTCATCGCCGCCGATAAGGACGGGGCTGATGTCTACACCCTGCCCGCGCCAGGATCCGCTGTCACGGAGATACCTCCTACTGCCTGGACGCAGATCACCGACACGCCGGAGCGAGAGAGTTACCCGGTCTGGCAGCCGTAAGGTTATTTTTACCTGGCCTGTCATTTCG
>CAZWZZ010000849.1:0-3261 GCA_964638395.1 uncultured Caldilineaceae bacterium | reverse complement strand
CCCTGGAACATCCTCAACGGCAGCAGTGGGTCGATGAAATCGCCAAGATCAATCGCCGCTTTAATCAGGCAATTCAGTCGTGAGTTCAACATCATATGTCGTTTCTCAGAAAAACAATTTGAGTTCGTAGTGACGGCTTTAGCCGTTTCGGACGACTAAAGTCGTTACTACGAACCATTAGATCACCTTATTATGAATAATCAGTCAAAATCCGTGACATTCTGGGCATCCCTGTTCTCAGCCAGGTATATGAAAGGGTCTACTTAGGTCAATCATGCCGGTTACTACTGTAAACCCAACCAACCGAACTGATCCAACCCCCGGCTATGGCTTTGCCCTGGAGTTGGGGAATGATATTGCCGGGTGGTTTACCGAATGTAGCGGTTTGAGCGTTGAGCGTGAGATCAAAGCCCACCCGGAGGGTGGCGTCAACGACTACGTGCATCAATTGCCGGGCCGCATCAAACGCTCGAACATCACCCTCAAGCGGGGCTTGGCCGGTAATGAATTGTGGGACTGGTTTCAGAAGGGGGCGATAGATGGCCAGGTTGAACCCCGCAATATCTCTATCGTGTTGTATGACCAGGGAGTGACCGAAGTTAGACGGTGGGATTTGGTCGATGTCTATCCCAGTAAATGGAGCCACTCTAATTTCAACAGCGCCGGCGGCGAGATGGCCGTTGAAACGTTGGAATTGGCTTATGTCCAATCTACCGCTGTGACTTCGAACACTGTGCAACGCACGCCGTCGGACCAGACCAGTAGACAGAACGGACAAAGTGTGAACAGGGGGCCAGATGTCGATATCACCGCCCTGGCTAAAAAAATATATAAATTGTTGCAAGATGATCTAAGAATTGAGCGAGAACGACGGGGTTTTCGCTAAGACCCTGAGGAGTAAATTATGCCGGTCGCTATTTTGAACCCAATCAATCGAACTGATCCCATCCCCGGCTATGGTTTTGCCGTGCAACTGGGGGATGAAATTGAAGCCTGGTTTACCGAATGTAGTGGCTTGAGCCTGCAGCGGGAGGTCAAACAACAGCCGGAGGGAGGGGTCAATGATTTTGTCCACCAATTACCGGGCCGGATCAAACAGACGAATATCACCCTCAAAAATGGATTGGCCGGGAATAAGTTGTGGGATTGGTTTGAAAAAGGCTTATACGATGCTAAAGTGGAGCGGCGTAATGTCACGATTATTCTCTACAGTACAGACCTGAAACAGAAGAAATATTGGGATTTGACCGATGCCTATCCCATTAAATGGACAGGACCTACGTTCGACAGTAGCAAAAGTGAAGGATCCGTTGAGACATTGGAGTTGGTGCATCACGGCATTAAAATGCACGATTGGACCAATGTATGAATAAAAATCAAGAACCGGCTCAAGCGGTGAATAGTGCGGATCAAGACAGACAGGGTACGGAAGGTGATATTGCCCGGTCTGTGATGAGCAAAGCTCGGTGGGGACGACACGTTTTATCCCCCTGGGTTCAGCGTGCCCTGTCTCCACCTTCTGAGCCAAACAAGGGGACAGATAAGAGACAACCGCTTATATCCCTAACCGGAAGTCATACCTCGGCATTGCTCAATCGGTTGCAACGGATGGGGGATAAAAGCGCGGTGTGGCAATCCAATATCGGGGCCTCGAGACCGGAGACGGTGGATCGTTTTACCACTACCATCGTCAATCGGTTCGCCCAAAGCGGCGGGCGGCAGCCCCAGATTGTCCAGCGAGCCGTGGCCGAGACAGATTTGACGCTGGCCGGGGCTGCGGAGGCGACCGAGACGCCGGATGTTGAGCCGGACACGGGTTCGCCCCCCCTGCCCTTTAGCCTCGATGAGGTGCGTCAAGCCGTAGACAAATGGCGGCACGGCGGCTCGACTGCGGCCTCCACGCCGACCCCGACCTCGACATCGCCACCAACACCATCGCCATCATCAGGGCCACCGGTTCAGCGGCAGCCCGACCCACCCGCTCAACGTAGTAGCCGTTTGCCAACGATGGCCGAAGTTCGGGCCGCTCTGGAAAAACCTCACTTTGCCAAGTCGTCATCGTCGTCCGCTCAAAAAACAACGGCTTCGCCTGTTCAAAAAACCCCAAGTACACAACAACCGCCCGGCAAACCAACCCACATACCACCCCGTCGCCGACCGAGACCTCGGATTGAAGAGGTTACGCCGGACAAACGGACCGGCCCGCCGACACCCCCGGCCCCCCCATCGCCATCTACATCCCAATCGGTGCAGCCCCGCCGTGATGATACGCCCTCAGCCCCGCCTCAAAAAAAAATAGCCGGTGATGACCCATCGCCCGAAACTGCTATGCCCGAAACTCAAGCAGGAACGGCCTCATCCCCTATTCAGCGACAACCGGCCCCAGACCACCCCCCACCGCAACGACCGGCCACAGCGGAACCAGCAAAGCCGCCCCCCGTCCAACGTCAAACCGGGCCCTCGGTTCCAAGGAAAGGGCGTCCGTCACGACCAACTGCTCAACCTCAACCGGAAGGCCAGGCAACCCCACCGTCGACTCCGCCTCAACCGTCCTCCCGTTCTGACGAACCGACTACGCCAATGGTGCAGCGCCAATCTGAGACAGAGACAACCCAACTGCCGCTCCCGCCAACGCCCCTCACCCCGGGTATAAAGCCGTCACCGGCCGAATCAGTGTCGCCGGTACAGCGCCAGCCTGATGAGGTTGAACCTCCTGAAATGAGGGTCGAGGCGGCCTCCGGGACAGAGCAAGCGGCAAACGCAAAAATTTCGCCCGTGGAATCACCGAGGTTGGAGGATAAACCGACAGAAGTTACGGAGACGGCGGAAGCTACCGACGATGCAAATGGGTTGCCGGAGACAGACCAACAGCAGGCAGCAAGCGAGCTGCCGCTGCGAAAGCAAAGCCTTCTCCATCAACCGCCCACAGCCCCTTCCGACAGTCAACCGACCAGCTCGGTGCAACGACAACGAGAAGAAGAGACGGCTGTAGAGAGAGCGCCAAATTTAGAAAGGCCTGAGGGGGCGGAGACACCGGTTCAGCGGCAGACCGACGGGTCCGAAACGCCCGAAACGGACGTAGCATTGGCTGCCAAGCGGGAGGAAGCCGTAACCGATACCGCAGCGGTGGACAAATCGGACGGTGGGGATGAGCCAGCGACAAAAAAAGTTGAAACTGCCGACGAGGTAAGTGGATTGCCAGAGGCAGTTCAGCGTCAAACAGCGGATGATTTGCCCCTGCGGAAGCGCGGCGTTCCTAAC
>CAZWZZ010000848.1:0-3265 GCA_964638395.1 uncultured Caldilineaceae bacterium | reverse complement strand
TAGAGATTTGGAGATTCGGGCCAATAATCTCTTAATCTCCCCATCTCTAATCTCCTGGATTTGTGCAGTTGAGGAACTTATTTAATTCCCGCTCCTTAACTCACCTTTTGCTTAACCCGCACGCCTTTCAGGCGGGCGATGGGCGGTAGCGGCCCGCCGATAAGCGGCAGGGCGTAATCGACAAAAGCGGCCGTGGGCATATTGCCGACCTCGTTGATGAACTCTCGGGGCAGGAGATGTTCGTCGTTGGCCACGGCGGCCAGCGGGGCCAGCCCGGTCTCACACCGGTAGGGACTGTTGGAGACCCGCTCCAGAGTAATCATCAAGCCGGTCTGCCCGGCCTGCAGTTGGTTAACCGCCTCCTGACCAACCCGAAAAGCCTCCTGGCGATCTGTTTCGGAGACGCAACTGGACAGGGCACGCCCAATCAGGCTGGGTCGCAGGAAACGAGCCTGAATATCGAGCCTCTCCCGCACCCGCTCCGTTAGATAGGCAGCCACGCCGGTGGTCAAGGAGTGAACCACGTGGCCGAAAGCATCGCCGCCCGATTCATTCATCCGCTGCTGCCCGATGAAGGTCCCTGCGGCATCCCGAATCCCCTCGCTGACCACGACGAAGACCCGGCCCAGGCGGGCGTGAATCGCGGCCACGTCCTCCAGGAATTGGGCTTCATCGAAGGCCACCTCCGGCACGTAAACCAGATGGGGCGCTTCGTCCGGCTCCAGTTTGCCCAGGGCCGCCCCGGCGGTCAGCCAGCCGGCGTTCCGCCCCAGCGCCTCCAAAATGGTGACGTCATCAAACGTGGCCATCGCCTCCAAATCGCGGCCCGTGTCGCGGCTGGCCAGGGCTAAAAAGCGGGCGGCGCTGCCGTAGCCGGGGCAATGATCGGTCAGGGCCAGATCGTTATCCATCGTCTTGGGCACGCCCATAACCTGCATCTCGTAAGCGGTGGCCGCCGCCAACTCCGAAATCCGGTGGCAGGTATCCATCGAATCGTTGCCGCCGATGTAGACGAAGTAACGGACGTTGTGGGCGCGGAAGAGGGTGAGGATGCGGTCGTAGTCGTCGTCGCTCAATTTGTGGCGACAGGACCCCAGAGCCGAGGCCGGTGTCTCGGCCAGCAGGTCGAGCGTCTCCTCCGACTCCTGCCCCAGGTCGATTAATTCCTCGTTCAAGGCCCCTTCGATGCCATGCACCAGGCCATAGATGTCGCTGATGGCCGGGGCCTGTCTGGCCGCCCGGATAATTCCGGCCAGGCTGGCGTTGATGACCGCCGTCGGCCCGCCCGATTGGCCGACGACCAGCGTTCCTGTCGGCATAATGTTACTCCTTTCCTATCCCCCCGAAATCGGCGGGAACAGTTGCACCTCGTCCCCATCCTGCAACGGATGTCCGGCATAGATGCGTCGCTGGCCAATCAAGACCATCAGGGCGTCGGCATCCAGGCCGATGCCCAGGGCCTCGATCAGGTCGGCGACGGTGGCCGCCGGGGATAACTCAACCGTGACCCGGTTTTGCATCCCCTCCGGCGTCAGTCGCCGCAGGGTGGCGTGCAGGCGCACCTTGACTGTCACCGGTTTCAACGAAACGCTCCATCAAAAACGGTATCCAGATCCTCCTCCGGCACATCGAAGACGGCGTTGGTCGGGGCCAGCGGCTCGACCGTCATCCACTCCGGCAGCCGGTCATCGGCGGCGGTGAAGCCGGCCGCTTTGTTGAACGCCCGCTCCAGCTTGAGCGTCTCCCGGCCCAGCCGTTGCAGGACATCCTCACCCAGGTCGAGGCCGTGCTGCCCCTTGACCAGGTCGCGGATGACGCCCGCCGGCGCGGCGGAGAAGCCGAAGCCGGTAAAGATGCAGGCCCCCAGCGTATCGTAGCCGGCCATGTTAATCTGGGCGTTTAGTGAAATATCCTTCTGGCCGGTCGGGCTGAGGTGATCGACTTTGGCCCGGATGGTCAGGCCGCAGGTGTGGTCGGCCCCCTGGGGCGAGGTGGCGTAGGTGATGCCGGTCCCTTTGATGGCGCGGGGGTCGTAGGCGGAGATAGCCTGCCCTTTGACCGAAGGAACGCGAACCACGCTGAACACCTTGCCCACGGTGGCCGCGCCCTGGCCCAAAATCCGGCCCAGCGGCGTGCCCTGGCGCACTTCTTGGAGTAGCTCTAGCGCCCGTTGGCCGTCGCCGAACTCCATCAGCCCGGCCTCGGCGGCCACGCCCAGGGCCGCGCCCATCTCGATGGTGTCCACGCCCAGGTCGTTCATCTCCCGGTTCAACTCGCCGATAGTGTCCAGGCTGTCGATGTCCAGGTTCATCCCGACCAGACCAATGGTTTCATACTCCAGCGGCGAAACGATTTTTTCCCCTTCGACGTTGGGGAAACAGTTGGAACTGCGGATGACGCAGCCGGGCATACAGGCGTGGCTGGTGTCGCCGTCGCCGCCCCGCTCCAAGATGGTGTCCCGCATCGTATCGCCGTTGATTTTTTCAATATTATCGAAGTGCCCCTGTGAGAAGTTGCGGACGGGAACCGCGCCGAAGCTCTGCGTCAATTCGGCCACGGCCACCGTGCCGTAGTCGGTGTAGAGTTTGGTCTGGGGATGGGCCAGCAGGGACTTCATAAATTTTTTCTTGGTCGCTTTGTACAGGTCGGCATCGACCAGGGCCGGGGTCTCGCAGCCTTCGGCATCGAAGACGATGGCCTTGAGCCGCTTCGCCCCCATGACCGCGCCCAGCCCGCCGCGAGCGGCAATGCGGGTGGGGAAGCCTTCCTTGTCCAGGTTTTGGATACCGGCCGAGGCCAGCATCATCTCGCCGGCCGGGCCAATCAGGGAGATGGCCACTTTGCGGCCATACGTCTCCCGCAGCTTTTCCCCGGCGGCGTCGATGCCCAGCCCGGCTACCTCATCCGCCGGGTCGAAGCGTCCACCATCTTTGTTCAGGTAGAGCGTCCACCAGCCATCCGTGGCCGGAGCGCCTTCGATGATGAGGGCTTTGATGCCGAGGTGGACCAGCTTGAGGCCGGTCGTGCCCCCGGCGTTGGCCTCTTTGACGCCGCCGGTCAGCGGGCTTTTGGCCCCGACCGAGATGCGGTCGCAACTGGAGAGCATATGCCCCACCAGTAGCCCCGGCGTAAAGAGCAATTTGTTAAACGGCCCCAGCGGTTCACACAGGGGCGGAATTTCATCCAGCAAGATACGGGGAATCAGGCCGCGCCCGGATAATTCTTGCCAGCTTTCCGGGATTGCTTCGGTGGTAATTGTTTGCTT